>JBILDB010000378.1:0-2629 GCA_044352805.1 Cyanobium sp. | reverse complement strand
GTCGTCCTTTGGCGGTGCTGCTGTCCGTGCTGGCGGGCATCGGCGCCGGCTGCCTGGGCCTGGTACTGCGCCAGCTCCAGCCAGCCCTGGGCTGGTGGAGCCTGGGCCTGGCGGCCCTCGGCCCCTTGGCCGGCCTGGTGTACTGGCGCCGGGCGACCCGCAACGAAAACTTGGAGCTGCGTCTCATCAGTGACGACAGCGCCGCAGGCAGCAGCCTCAAACTACGGGCCCACCGCGACGAGTTGATCGCCATGGAAGCCGAACTGGGCCCCCGTCTTGGGTTGGCCAGCGACGGCGCCCTGCTCCGTTCTCCGATCTGACCCCCCCCATGACCCTCTCCATCCGGCGCCTGGTCGCCACCGGCCTGCTGCTCAGCACGATCCTGCCCCTGGTGGCCAAGGCCCAGCAGCAACCGCTGGTGTTGCGTACCGTCCAACCCAATCAAGCCGGCAGCCAAGCCCTGCCCTATCACCCGCTCACCGGTGTGCGCAGCCCCATGCGCAAGGACTGGGTCGGCATGCGGGCGGTCAGTCGCGACACCCCCATCCTGGTATTGGCCGGCCATGCCGACTCCCAGGGCATTTCCGGTTCCGGCACCAGCGGCGAAGCGGTGGCTCTCTACCGCCAACCGCCGATGTACCCCGGCATCACCGACGAGCACTACTGGAACCTGGTGGTGGCCCATGCCGTCGCCACCCTGGGCCAGCAGCGGGGCTTGCGGATTCAGTTCTATAAACCGCCGGTGCGCACCATCGTTAACGGCGACGATCCCGCCACCAATTGGAGTTACGGTCGCCAGTTCGCCGCCGCCGGGGGTTATGCCCTGGAGATCCACTTCGACGCCTATGGACCCGATGGGGTGGGCTCGGGTCTGATCCCGCCCCTGCATCGGCCCTTCAGCCGCATCGACGAATCCCTGGCCCAGGAATTCGGGGCCTACCCGATGAATTTCCGCGACATGCTGGGCGGCCCCAAACGGGGCATCGGCCTGCTGGAAATCGGCAAGCTCGAAGGCAACCTGGAGGCCTCCCTGCGGGACCCACGCACCCGTCAGCGAACGGTGCAGTTAATCGCCTGGCGGGTGGTCAATGCCATCGAGGCCGGCATGGGACGCGGTGGCTCTCCGCTGGCCCGCCGCTGGCCGCCGCTCAACCCACCGCCTGATGCGGCAGGCACAGGGCGTCCAGTGCGGGATCTTCAAGCCAATTCTGTGGGCGAGTAAAGACTTCGGTCAGTAGCGCTTCCCGGCTGCCTGGGGCCGGGGTGTAGCCATATTCCCAACGCACTAGCGGCGGCAGTGACATCAAGATGGATTCGGTGCGGCCGTTGGTCTGGAGACCAAAGATTGTGCCCCGATCAAAGACCAAATTGAATTCGACGTAACGGCCGCGGCGATAGAGCTGAAACTGCCTTTCGGTGTCGCCGTAGGCCAAGTTGTTACGCCGTTCGACGATCGGCCCATAACTGGGCAAGAAGGCTTGGCCGCAGGCGGAAGCCAGGCGAAACAGCTTCTCCCAGTCCTGCTCGATCGGGCCGCTGGCCGCCGCCGCAACCGCCGCCGCTGCCTCGGGTTCTGACCCCTTGTAGAGCACGCCGCCGGGATCTTGATAGTCGTAGAAAATACCGCCCACACCGCGGGTTTCCTGGCGGTGGCGCAGATAAAAATATTCGTCGCACCAGGGTTTGAAAACTTTGTAGTAGCGCGGATCAACGCTGTCACAGGCCCCCTTCAGAGTGCGATGGAAATGGCGGGCATCCTCCAGAAAGGGGTAATAGGGAGTCAGGTCGGCGCCACCACCGAACCACCACACCGGTCCGGCCTCGAAGTAGCGGTAATTGAGATGCACCGTCGGCACCCAGGGATTGCGGGGGTGCAGCACCATCGAGGTGCCGACCGCAAACCAACGGTGCCCTTCGGCCTCAGGGCGCTGGTTGAGGATCGAAGGCGGCAGTTGGGCCCCCTCCACCTCCGAAAAATTGACGCCCCCCTGTTCGAAGACCCGGCCCTCCTTCATCACCCGGGAGCGGCCACCGCCGCCCTCCGGCCGCTGCCAACTCTCCTCCTGAAACTGGCCCTCACCATCGAGCGCCTGGAGCCCTTGACAGATCGAATCCTGCAGCCCCATCAACAGGGCCCTGGCCCGGCTGCGGGAGTCGACGGGAGGCATCTCCATGGGAAAGCGGCCTGGGGCCAAAACCATTGGCGACCCTATTCCAATCCTCCGGGAGCCTCGGGTACCCCAGCCCTGGCGCCCAGCGGCCCCTGGCCCCCAGGATCTGCGCCCAGCCATCCGCCTAAGATGAGGATTGAAGCAGACCCTGACAACCCGGATGGCCAGTGACGACCAGGCCCTGCGGCAGGTGCTTCAAACCGTTTGTGATGCCGGTAGCGGCCGCCCCCTGAACGAGCTTGGCTGGATACCGGGGCTGCGCCGCCAGGGCAATCGAGCCATCCTCACCCTGGCCTTGCCCCAATTCGCCGCCGCCCAGCGCGACCGGCTTGCCTCGGAGGCCCGTACGGCCCTGACCAGCCTCCCCGACATCGACGATGTCCAGATTGAAGTGGCCCAACCCGCTTCCTCCGGACCGATCGGCGGCGCCGGCCATGGCCAGAGCCAGGGGCCCGAGC
>JBILDB010000379.1:0-2629 GCA_044352805.1 Cyanobium sp. | reverse complement strand
CCTGCCCCACATGCTGGGTGGCGGGCACCACTCCTTGTTGCCGCAATGGTTCACCAGCCCCTGGACCCAGCTGCTCCTCACCACCCCGGTGCTGTTTTGGTGCGGGGCTGACTTCTTTAAAGGTGCCATCTCGGCGTTTCGGCAGCACTCCGCCGACATGAACACGCTTGTAGCGGCCGGCACCGGCATTGCCTGGCTCACCTCGCTATTCACCACCCTGTTCCCCCAGGTGTTGATCGCCGAAGGCCTGCCGGCCGATGTGTATTTCGAATCCGCCGCGGTGATCATCACCCTGGTGCTGCTGGGCCGTTTGCTGGAGGCGCGGGCCCGCGGCCAAACCTCAGCAGCCATCCGCAGGCTGCTGCAACTGCAACCCCCCACCGCCCGGGTGCTGCGGCAGGGACAAGCGATTGAAGTTCCGGTGTCGCTGGTGGTGGTGGGGGACCTGGTACAGGTGCGGCCCGGCGAAAAGATCCCCACCGATGGGGTGGTATTTGAGGGCAGCTCCTGGGTGGAGGAATCGATGCTCACCGGGGAGCCGACCCCCGTCGCCAAAGCCGCTGGCGACAGTGTCATCGGCGCCTCAATGAACCGCAGTGGCAGTTTCTGCTTCCGTGTCAGCCGGGTGGGCGGGGACACGGTGCTGGCCCAAATCGTGGCACTGGTGCGCCAGGCCCAGAGTTCTCGCACCCAGGTGCAGCGCCTGGCCGATCAGGTGGTGGGCTGGTTCGTGCCGGTGGTGATCGCCCTGGCCGTCACCGCTTTTGTGGTGTGGTTCCTGATCAGTGGCAATCCCGTGCTGGCGATGCTGTTTCTGGTGAGCGTGCTGGTGATCGCCTGCCCCTGCGCTCTGGGGTTGGCCACCCCCACCTCAATCATGGTGGCCTCCGGCAAGGGGGCCGAAAACGGGCTGATCTTCCGCAGCGCCGAGGCCCTGGAAACGGCCGGCAAGCTGCGCACCATTGTGGTCGACAAGACCGGCACCCTCACCCGCGGCCAGCCGGAGGTGACAGATTTCGAGCGGCTTGCCGGTGGCGTGCTGTCGGCCCCCTCCCTGCTGGCCCTCACGGCTGCGCTGGAATCCCGCTCCGAACACCCCCTGGCCGAGGCGATCGTGGCCTATGCCCAAAGACAGTTAGCCAATTCTTACAGCCAATTAGCCCATACTCGCAGCCAGTTAAAGGGTAGTGAACTCCCGGCGGTGGAGAGTTTTGAGGCGGTGGCAGGACGGGGGGTTCAAGGATCGATCGGCGGCCAGCAGGTGTGGGTCGGTACCCCCCGCTGGTTCGAGGAACTCCGCATCCACACCTCAACCCTCAAGCCCCTGGTGGAGCGCCTGGAGGTTGCTGGCTGCAGCGTGGCTGTGGTGGTGGTAGACGGGCGGTTGGAGGGCTGCTTCGGCGTGGCCGATCCCCTCAAGCCCACTTCAGCGGCTGCCGTGGCCGCCCTGCGGCGCCTGGGCCAGCAGGTGGTGATGCTCAGCGGTGATGCCCGCCGCAGCGCCGAGGTGGTGGCCGCCCAGGTGGGTATCGAGCGCGTCATCGCCGAAGTGGGCCCCGCCGATAAAGCTGCGGTTGTGTTGCAACTGCAAGAGCAGGGGAAGGGCCCGGTGGCCATGGTCGGGGATGGTATCAACGATGCCCCGGCCTTGGCCCAGGCCGATGTCGGCATCGCCATGGGCACCGGCACCGCCATGGCGATCGCCGCCAGCGACATCACCTTGATTTCGGGCAACCTGGCGGGGGTGGCAGCGGCGATCGAGCTCAGCCGCCAGACGATGGCCAACATCCGCCAGAACCTGCTTTTTGCCTTCGCCTACAACGTCGCCGGCATTCCCATCGCCGCCGGAGTGTTGTTTCCCTTCACCGGCTGGTTGTTGAACCCGATGATCGCCGGTGCCGCCATGGCCCTCAGCTCGGTTTCGGTGCTGACCAATGCCCTGCGCCTGCGCCGTTACCGCCCTACCCCTCTACCACTTGCCAGCCGATGACCTGCTTCAGCTTGGCAATTGCGGCCGCCCCGCTCTGGCGGACGATCGAGCAACCCCCGGCCCTGAAGCTGCTCGTGGCCGCGTTGGGGATGGCCTTGATCGTCGCCGAGCTTTGGTGGTTCCTTGGCCCCCATGGCCCCGGGGTGGCGGCCCGCCAAGGAGCGGAGGGTCGGCAGCAAGTGACCATCACGGTTGATGGCGGCTACGATCCAGCCCGGATACGGGTGGTGGCGGGCCAGCCCTTGCGCTTGACCTTCCACAGGATCGATCCAAGCAGCTGCGTGGCACAGGTGATCTTCCCCGATTTCCAGCGCAGCCTGGATCTACCCCTGGAGGCTTCCACCAGCATTGATTTACTGCCAGCAAAGCCGGGGCTCTACCCCTTCCACTGCGGCATGAACATGGTGCGGGGCATGCTGGAAGTGGTGGCCGCCTAGCCCAACAAGGCCTAGCGCTTGACCAGGCCTTAGCTAGCCCTTGGCGACGGGCGCTTGCAGCTCACGGCGGAGCAAGAAATAGAGGTGTTGGGGATCTTTGTAGTGTTGGGGCAGGGAATGGTGCAGGGTGGTGAGGCGATGCCAGCAGACGCTGCGCTGGATCGCCGCCATTGATTTGTCCTCGCGAATCAAGATCCGCAGC
>JBILDB010000377.1:0-2639 GCA_044352805.1 Cyanobium sp. | reverse complement strand
TCCAGCAGCCCCTGGTGCCCCTCACCAGCAGAGCGATCCAGCCAGCGGCGCTGCTGACCGGGGCGGGCCAGCTGCTGGCTCTGGCCCTGGACGGTGAGATCGAGCAGCAGGGGCCGCAGCTCCAGCACCTGGGAGCGACTGATGACGACGCCATTGAGGCGATGGCGACTGCTGAGGCGGCCCTGCAGCAGGCGCCAATCGCGGCTGAGCAGCAAGTCGTCGTCTTCGGCATCAAGCTCCTGGGCCGCCAACCAACACAGCACGGGCGGCGTCAGGCGGAAGCTGGCCTCAATGCGCCCCCGCTCACTGCCGCGCCGCAGCAAACGGGCAGCAGCAGCCCCCTGGGATCCGCCGAGCAGGGCATCGAGGGCATCCAGCAGAATCGATTTACCGGCACCGGTTTCGCCGGTGAGCACGGTGAAGCCCGGCTCGAAGGTCAGCTCCAGCCGCTCGATCAGGGCGATATTCTCCAGGCTCAGACCCGTGAGCACCCCGGCCTCCGCTTTGCATGGAATAGATGGCCCGACCGTAGCGGCTGCGGGCAGAAAGCAGAAGGGGTGCTGGCTAACACCTGGAGCGGCGATCCTGCGCCAAGACAGCGCCCAACCGGGTCTGGCACTGCTGAACCGCAACAGCGGCCAGGCCGATCTGGCGGCCCACACCCCCGCCGCTCTGTTTCCAGCGGAGGCCTTCCAGGAGGCCCTGGAGCTGACCGCCGGCCTGCCCTATTCGAGCCGGGGTCCGGTGCGCAGTCCCGCAGCGGTGACCGGGGCTGCAGTAGCCGAAGCAGCCGCAACCCCAGCGGCCCCCAGCCCCCTTGACGAAGAGCACACCGCCGAAGAGCTGGCGACGGTCAACAGCGCCGACTACGCAGCGATCGTCAAGGCCTACACCAACAAAAAGGGCGAGATCTCCTACGAACTGCTCAACAAAGCCCTGATCCAGGCGGCCCGCTCCAACCCCTACGTGGCCGAAATGGTCGGCCGCAAAGCCACGCTCGAAGAGATCCGCGACCATGTGGTGAAGGCCAACTTCGAAGCCGTGACCGGCAACCGCTCCCTGAGCCTGGCGGAAGTGAAGCGCATCTTGGAGCTGCTCGATGAAGTCAGCCCTCGCTCGGTGCTGCGGGATCTCAATGACGACCTGAGGAAGATGTTGGCTTAAAAGGGGGGGGCTGAGCTCGGAACCTAGATTTGTGGCCTGACGAGAGGGTCCCATGCTGGCTTCCATGGTGACCACAGGCCAGACCCTGCCGGGCTACACAATTACCCGCAATCTGGGGGTGGTGAGAGGCATCACGGTGCGCTCCCGCTCCATCGTTGGCAATTTCTTCGGCAGCCTGCAAACGCTGTTTGGCGGCAATATCACCATCTACACCAATCTCTGCGAGCGGGCCCGCGCAGAGACCTACCAACTGATGTGCCGCGAGGCCTCCGCTCTGGGTGCCAACGCCATCATCGCCATGCGCTACGACGCCACCGAATTGATGACCGGATTAACCGAAGTGCTCTGCTACGGCACGGCGGTGGTGGTGCGGCGGGAGCGGGAGGATGGGGCGGTGGAGGTTGGCTGATTGGGTGGGTGGGGGCTTAGGCGCTTTGCGTGGGTGCCCAATCGCCGCTGCAACCACGTTCATGTTTTGGGCGTACGACGCACTATTCAGCGGAATCCCAAGCTAACTGGTGATTTAACGCCTTGGTGCTGGGCCGATCCTACAGCCGCAGATGTTGAAAAAAGAGCCTGCAGTATTGTTCGGTTCAAGACTGCTGCCCCGTGGTTGGCCCGTGATGAGAACGCTTGGGATTACCTGACTACTCATGAGGCTTGTTAGGAGTGTCGTTTTTTCTAATCTCAAGATCGCGATACTGTAAAACTGCCATTTATGGTGTGCTCAAGTACATCGCTGGCTACAACGTTCTCATCATCCCATGAAATCTCCAGATCGCAAAAAGGTATGCAAAGTCCTTATGCTTCTCTTAACTTGTCTTGAGCCAGCGGCCCCGTCACTTGGCCATTCAGAAACAATAATATGGTATTGTATTGACCAAAAAACTGATAGCAAGGGATGGGCCCGGTCTAAGGGGGATGACTGGGAGGAGATACGAATGAACGACAGAAGACAGGTCCTTCTAACGCCCACTAGTGCCATCACAATTGAAAGGAAAAATACTCAGGCTGGTCGCATATATATCGAACACTGAAAGTACGTGGACTCAAAAGGGAACGCCTGGGACTTTTCAAACTGGGACGCACATCCCATACTCAGGACAAAGGATACAACCATTTATTGCTATCCTTAAACGTTTATGAGGCATTTTAAGCATGGTTTCGCTTATGGAGTCCAACCAGGAATGCAGGTTATAATTCGATCTTGGCACTTTGCCATACGGATAAAGGTTGGATGCGTAAATTGTGCAGGCATGCGGAGCAATCTGTTCCTCAATATAGACATCACATCAGCACAATTCAGACACACTTCAACGTTGAAACCACGCCCCCTACGCATCGCCAGTGGAGTGAGCTTCGACATAATCCTTCAACACAGCATCCATACGAGCTTGCCAACCAGCTCCAGAAGCCCTGAAATAGTCAATAACTTCAGGACTATATCGGATTGAAACCAGCTGCTTTTTATTTGC
>JBILDB010000079.1:0-8798 GCA_044352805.1 Cyanobium sp. | reverse complement strand
CGAAACGGGATGGGCAGGGCCCTGAACCGGGGCGTCTGCGGGCAGACTGCAACCGAGCCCCATGACCCAAACGGCGAGAGCGGATGGCGGGGGAGCTGGGACCCTCAGCGCCACTGGGGGCGCCACCACAGGCGGGGGCGGATGCAGTAGAGATCGGAGCGGAACCAAGGAACACGGTCACGGTGGAATCCTCAGGGACTGATACAGATGTACTGCATCCCCATGGGGCTGTCAACCTGGGTGATGGGCCGCCTCTACAGGGTCTGGTGTTGGGCGCTGGCTACACCGGCCGCCGCTTCGCCCAAGCCCTGCGCAACCGCGGGCAACGGGTCCGTCTGACGGACCGCCGCGGCCCCCAACCAGAGGAGCAGACCGGCGATTGGCTCCGCTTTGATCCGCAAGAGGGCGTCCTTCCGGAGAGGCACCTCTTGTCAGGGGTAACCCATGTGCTGGTGACGATCCCCCCCGACCCCCAGGGAGCTGATCCCGTGCTGGCGACCCTGACCGGCACCCTGGCAAGCCTCCCTTTGCAATGGGTCGGCTACCTCTCCACCACGGGGGTGTACGGCGACCACGGCGGCGATTGGGTGCGCGAAGACAGTGCCCTGCGCCCCCGACTGGAGCGCAGCCAGGCCCGTCTGGCCTGCGAACGGGCCTGGCGTTGCAGCGGCCTGCCGGTCCAAGTGTTCCGCCTGCCGGCCATCTACGGGCCGGGGCGGTCCCCCTTTGACAACCTTCGCAACGGCACGGCCCGACTGATTCATAAACCCGGCCAGGTGTTCTCAAGAGTGCATGTGGACGACATCGTCGGAGCCTTGATGCACTGCCTGGCGATGCCGGCAGGAGAACGCCCGCAGACGGTGATCGTGGCGGACCGAGAGCCCTGCCCCTCCAGTGAAACCCTGGGCTTCGCCGCCCACCTGTTGGGCTGCAAGCTGCCACCCTGGCAGCGCTGGCAGGACGTCAGCGCCACAATGGGTCCCATGGCCCGCAGCTTCTGGAGCGAAAACCGGCGTGCTAGCAGCGAACTCCTCTGCGACAGCCTGGGCTACCGCTTGCGTTATCCCTCCTATCGGGAAGGACTTCGCGCCAGCATCAACCTCATTTGAGGTATTGCTCGGGATCCAACTTTTCAACGGGTATGCGGAGATCCTCGGCCATCTTGTCCCAGCGGATTATTAGCCAGCTCTGCTGAAACCCCCTCCCCAACCACAACAGCAAACATGCCAGCAGAAACCACCTCACCATGGATTCCTCCCCTGCCCATCAATTCAACCCAATCGTAAATCCACCCCGATTGGTGCTGGCCCTCGGGGATCCCGCCGGCATCGGCGCCGAAGTAACCCTCAAGGCCCTGGCCCGGCCCTGGCCCCCCGGCGCTGAAATCACGCTGGTGGGTTGTCGCCAGTGGCTGGAACAGTCCTATGTCCAGCTCAAGCACCAGGGGGCGGCTCCCCTGGCCGACCCGGCCGAGCTCAAGGTCGTGAACCTGCCCCTGGACGAAGCGGTGCGATGCGGCCACAGTGACGCGGCGACGGGCGCGGCCAGCTTTCGCTGGCTGACGCGGGCCGCCGAATTGGTCCTGTCAGGTGCGGCGGATGCTCTGGTGACGGCACCGATCGCCAAGGCGAGCTGGCACTTGGCCGGCCATGACTATCCGGGCCAAACTGAACGGCTGGCAGAGCTCTGCGGCGTTCCCCAGGCCTCCATGCTCTTCACCGCCCTCTCGCCCATGGGGGGCTGGCGGCTCAACACCTTGCTGGCCACCACCCATATCCCCCTGGCCCAAGTACCCCAGCAACTCACCCCTGAGCTGGTAAGGGCCCAACTGGAGCGGCTCCTGGCGTTCTGCCGGCGCTTCAGCGAGAGGCCCCATCTGGTGGTGGCGGGCCTCAACCCCCATGCCGGTGAGGCCGGCCGGCTGGGGCGAGAAGAGGAAGACTGGTTAAGGGATTGCCTGGCAGATTGGAGCCACAAGCACCCTGAGGTGCTTGTGGAGGGGCCCCTGCCCCCCGACACCTGCTGGCTGGAAGCAGCGACCGCCTGGCGAGGCGGCAGACCGGCGGCAGACGGTTACTTGGCTTTGTACCACGATCAAGGCCTGATCCCCGTGAAGCTCCTGGCCTTTGATGCGGCGGTGAACACCACCTTGGGGCTGCCGTTCCTGCGCACCTCCCCAGACCACGGCACCGCCTTTGGGATCGCCGGTAGGGGAGTGGCCAGACCCGAAAGCATGGTGGCCGCCCTTGAGGCAGCCTGGCAGCTGGGCTGACCCCAAGGCAGCAGGAACCGCCTCAAGCGGGGCGAATGCGCATCAGCACCTGGCCAAATTCAACGGGGGTACCGCTCTCTACCAAGATTTCCACCACCTCGCCGCTGATGTCGGCTTCCAGTTCGTTCATCAACTTCATCGCCTCCAGGATGCAGACGGGTTGGCCGGCCTGAATGCGGCTGCCCAGCTCCACAAAGGCGGGCTCACCGGGCGCTGGGGAGCGATAGAAAGTGCCCACCATGGGCGCCGTGAGGGGCTGGAGGTCGCTGCGGCTGGAGGGGGGCGGTGGCGAAGGGACGGCGTTGGCGACCGGGACCGGAGGGGTTGGGGGAGCTGCGGCAACAACAGGCAGGGGCGGGGCCGCCGGGGCAGTGGGCGCCGCCGCGGGCAGGTTGCGACGCACCACCAGGCGAAAGTCTTCGCCCTCGAGACGCAACTCCTGGATATCGCTCTCGCCCAGGAAGGTCAGGAGTTCCCGGAGCTGGTCGTGGTCGAGCTGCATGGAATCAGGACTCCCTGCCGAGATAGCTGTCGTTGCGGGTATCGATCTTGATTTTCTCGCCGATCGTGATGAACAGCGGCACCATCACCTGGGCTCCGGTTTCGACGATGGCGGGCTTGGTGCCGCCGGTAGCCGTGTCGCCCTTGACGCCGGGATCGGTCTGGGTGACTTCCAAAACAACGGAGTTGGGAAGCTCAACCTCGAGGGGCTTGCCGTCAAAAGTAATGACACTCACGGCCATGCCCTCCTTGAGATATTTACGACCTTCGCCAATCTGGGCTGCCGTGAGGCGGCTTTCCTCGAAGGAATCCATGTTCATAAAAACGTATTCGTCGCCCTCCATATAAGTGTGCTGCAGGGTTGACTTCTCCAGCTGGGCCTGGGGCATCGTTTCGCCGGCCCGGAAAGTTTTCTCAACCACGTTGCCGCTTTGGACGGCTTTGAGCTTGGTGCGCACAAAAGCTGAACCTTTACCTGGCTTCACATGCAGAAACTCGACGACTCGCCAGACCTGGCCATCCAGAAGAATCGTGGTGCCGGTTCGGAAGTCGTTGCTGGAAATCATCCCGGCGTTTCAAGTCGCTGGGGATTGTACGTCTGGCAACTGACACCCCCTTGGACCAGGCCCAGGGGCATCGCAGACGTGCCAGAGTCCGATTAAAGAGTGGCCATCCATGAGCCAGAGGCCTGCGGCGCCATCCCCCACCGCCCTTTGCCCCGCCCCTGCCCTCCGCTGGCAAAGGGTCTGCGCCAGAGCCCTGGGCCTGGCGTTGTTGTTGTTGCTGACCTGGGCACCGCCCAGCTGGGCTGCCCTACCCCGGGGCAACGCCATCACCGACCCCTCAGCCCTGCTGCGCAACGCCCTGCCGGTCGTCCCCGGTGATCTCCAGGATCTTCAGCATCGCCTGGAAGCCACCAGCGTTGATCTGCGGGCCAAGCGCTGGAGTGCGCTGGGCCAGGTCGCCCAACGCAGCCAGTCCCTACTTGGCTCCAAGCGAGCGGCGATTCTGGATCGCTTTGAACCCGATCAGCGCGCCCACGTCGAAAAGTTGCTTGATGGGGTCAGCAACCAACTCCAGAGCCTGGCTGAAGCGGCGTCAAGCCAAGACCGAGATGCCTATCTGGAAGCCCGCCGCCGGGCCCTGGGGGCCATCGGCAGTGCGGAAGATTTGTTGGTAAAAGACTTTCCCTTTGAGATCCCACCGGAATACGACGCCCTGCCGCGCCTGCTGGGCCGGGCCACGGTGCGACTGAGTACCACAAAGGGAGATCTGATCACCGTGGTGGATGGCTTTAACGCACCTCTCACCGCCGGCGCCTTTGTGGATCTGGTGCAACGCGGTTTCTATGACGGCCTGCCTTTCAACCGGGCCGAAGATTTTTACGTGCTGCAGACCGGCGATCCGCAAGGGCCAGGCGATGGCTTCATCGACCCGCGCACCAAGGCGGAGCGACGGGTGCCCCTGGAGATCCGGGTGCCGGGCAAGGCAGAGCCCTACTACAACCAGACCTTCGAAGAGCTAGGGCTGTTCAAGGCCGAGCCGGTGTTGCCCTTCAACGCCAAGGGCACCCTGGGCTGGGCCCACTCCGACCAGGATCTGGCCGATGGCTCCTCCCAGTTCTTCCTGTTCCTGTCTGAGCCTGAACTGACCCCGGCGGGCCTCAACCTGATCGACGGCCGTTATGCGGCATTCGGCTACGTGGTCGATGGCTTTGACGTACTCGACAATCTCACCGCCGAAGACGGCATTGTCAGCGCCAAGGTGCTGGAAGGAGCCCAAAATCTGCACGAACACGCCTGAGGGCTTTGGCCGACCCGCCCAAGCCAACCACCAGCCAGGAAACCCTGGCCGACCTGGGCGAATGGGAGCTGATCCGGCGGCTGGGGGCCTTCGCCCCCCCGGATCAATTCGCCGATGACGCTGCCCTGTTGCCCGCCACAGGGGATAGTCCGTTGGTGGTAAACACCGACGTGCTTGTGGAAGGCATCCACTTCAGTGATGCCACCACGGCGGCGGCTGATGTGGGTTGGCGAGCTACTGCGGCCAACCTTTCGGACCTGGCGGCCATGGGCTGCACGGCCGTGGTCGGGATCACGGTGGCCCTGGTGGCTCCGGCCGCCACCCCCTGGCCCTGGGTGGCAGATGTCTACGGCGGCATCAAGGCGGCGCTGCAGGCCTACGGCGGCGTGCTTTTGGGGGGCGACTGTAGTGGCGGCAGCCAGCGGTTGCTGGCGATCACGGCGCTGGGTACCTGGGCAGCGGCGGCCCCTGGGGCGGCAACCGCTGCCAGCCAGCCGGGCGACATCGTCAGATCTGGACCGATCCGCCGCGGCGATGGCCTGCCGGGCGACCTGCTGGTGAGCACCGGCCCCCATGGCTTGAGCCGGCTGGGCCTGGCCCTGCTGCAGGGCACCATCCCGGCCGGGGGGCTCGATCCATCCCTGGTGGAGCGGGCCATCCAGGCCCACCGCCGCCCCCAACCCCGCTTTGACGCCGTGCGGGCTCTGATCGCCAGCAGGCCAGCCCCGTTGAACTGGCGGGTAGGAGGTTGCGACAGCAGCGATGGGCTGGCGGCGGCAGCGGCGGCGATTGCGGCCAGCAGCGGCTGCGCGGCCCAGCTGAATCGTGACGCTTTGCCCCTCGATCCGGCCATGGCCGGCCTGCCCCAGGCCGCAGCCTGGTGCCTGGGGGGCGGCGAGGATTTCGAGCTGGTGCTGGCCCTGCAGCCGCCCTGGGCCGAGGCCCTGGTCGCGGCCCTGCCGGGCACAACACGGATCGGCGAGCTGGTGGCGGGGCAGGCGGGGGCCCTGGGCTGGAGCGATGGCGCCCCTTGGGGCCAAGGCGATGGGGGGAGCGCGGCGGCCAAGGGCTTTAGCCACTTCAACTGAGGTGGGTGTGGCTGGGCGCCAGTGGTTCTTTGCGGGCCTCCCCAGAGGAATCGGTTCTGCAAGCGGACTGAACGGCAGACCACTACGCAGGCCTTTGCGCTGCTGGTCAAAAGCGGCTCAGAAGCTGCCCTGATGGCGCACGGGGCCGGGATAGCGGGCCAGCAACGCATCGGCGGTGATCAACAACAGTCCTTCCCGCTCCGCCTGGGCCAACAGCAGGCGATCAAAGGGATCGCGGTGCAAGGGCGGCAGCTGGGCCACCGCCAGTACGTGGGCGGCCTCAATCGGAATCTCCCCAAAGCCGCCATCCAACAGGGTGCGCCGCAACAATGACGGCTGCACCTGAAAACCCTCGCGCCCCAGGGCCGCCTTGATCACCAGCTCCCATAAGGAAGCAACGCTGAAGCAAAGGCTGTGGCGCGGATCCTCCAGCAGCTCCCTCAGGGCGGGGCCCAACTTGGCCGGTTCGCCCATGGCCCAGATGAGGATGTGGGTGTCGAGCAGCAGCTTCACAGGCCACCGGAACTGGGCGCGGCAATCGGCAGGCCCTCGAACAGATCAGCGATCTCCGCAGCGGCGATCTGATCGAAATCGTCGGGCACCGAACAATGCCCCGCCAACAGACCAAGGCGACGCCGGGGGGGATTGACGGGGTCATCGGCCTCGACCAGGCGGGTGACCTGAACCAGCGGCTTGCCGGCTTTGCAGATCACGAAGCTCTCGCCCGCCACCGCCTCTGCCACGAGCCGGGAGAGATGGGTCTTGGCCTCGTGCAGGTTGACCTGGCGCAAGGGAGCGATGGCGGGGTGGACTTAGTTTAACCAAGCCAGTGGGCTCGCTCCCCCACGGCAAAAACCAGATCAGCCGCCCTCAACGGACGGAAGCAGGCCACCTCAAAGGCCAACCTCAAGGCACAGGAAGCGGCTCTACTGCCTGATGCGAACACCCTGCCCACCCCCAGCTCCAGCCACTGGGAAAAGTAACAAAACCTGGCTGGATTACCCAGCTCGGAGGAGCCCATCGAAGCACCTTGTAGAACGTCCTTGTTCATCCATCAACAGAATCTCCGCCGCCTTGTGATTGAGGTCGGCTAGGCGAAGAAATTCAGGCGTCAGTGCGCCCAAGTCTTCGGCGGATCTGTCTGGCAATCTGGAATGCGCTCAGAACTCCGAAGATTGGCAAGGGTCCAGGCACGGGAGCAGGGGAGCCACCCCCTCCACGGCGGGTTCGGCGCTGAACAGGGCCAACAGGCGAGCCGAGGGCTCCGGCGGCAGGCCGGGTATCGCAGCGGGGGTGGGGCCCGGCCGCAGCTGGTGGTTGCTGTTGGGCCCAGGAGCCGGGCTGTGGCGATCTGGCGGGGCGGCGAACAGGGGATGGCCGAGCGGCTGGCGCTGGATTTGGATGAGATCTGGGCGATGTGAGCTGCAGATCTGGCCAACCATGGCCAGCCAACCGGGCAGGGCCAACAAAAAAGGCCTCCCCGCAGGCAGGCCTATGAGTGTGGGACTGGCCCCAGCCTTACTTCCAGTTCTTGGCGACTACTTCGGCGAGATCAACAACCCGCTGGCTATAGCCCCACTCGTTGTCGTACCAGGAAATCACCTTGACCATGGTGCCATCCATCACCAAGGTGAGGTCGGCATCCACAATCGTGGATTCATCGGTGCCGGCGTGGTCAGTGGATACGAGGGGAAGGTCGCAATACTTAATGATGCCCTTCATGCCGTTTTGGGAGGACTCTTTAAAAATGTTGTTCACCTCCTCCTTGGTGGTGGGGCGGCTCACTTCCAGCACCATATCCACTACCGAAACGTTGGGGGTGGGCACCCGCAGGGCGATGCCATTGAGCTTGCCCTTCATCGGCGGATAGACGAGCGCCACGGCGGTGGCTGCCCCGGTACTGGTTGGCACAATGTTGACAGCGGCGGCGCGGGCCCGGCGCAGATCGCGGTGGGAGGCATCCAAAATGCGCTGATCGCCCGTATAGCTGTGGGTGGTGGTCATCATCCCCTTCACGATGCCCAGGGATTGATCCAACACCTTGACGAGGGGCGCCATGCAGTTGGTGGTGCAGCTGGCGTTGCTGATGATGTCGAAATCCTCGTGCCGGTATTGATCGGCATTGACGCCCACGACGAAGGTACCAACGCCCTCGCCCTTGCCGGGAGCTGTGATTAGGACTTTTTTGGCGCCCGCCTCAATGTGCTTGCCGGCACCCTTTTGATCGATAAAAACACCGGTAGCCTCGATCACAAGATCAACGCCCCACTCCTTCCAAGGCAGGTTGAGTGGATTGCGATCAGAGAAGCACTTGATGTGCTTACCATTGACAACGATCGTGTCGTCGGTATAGCTCACTTCCGCATTGCGGATGTGGCCCAACATGGTGTCGTATTGGAGCAGGTGGGAGTTCGTCCTCGGATCGGAGGTGTCGTTCAGACCCACCACCTCGATGCCCGTATCCAGGCCGCGGCTGAGCCAGCAACGCATGAAGTTGCGGCCAATGCGGCCGAATCCGTTGATCGCTACGCGCAGGGTCATGGCTGGGAGGGCGGAAAAACCGCTGGCTAGGGCGTTTCGGGAGCAGATCCTACAGACCGGATCTCCGCACTTCCTCTCAAACCGATCAGCAGCCCCGGCTCAGCCCGCCGCCTCGCCATCAACCGCAAGGCAAGGCTGGCCAGAAAGAGAAGCAACCAGTAAAAGGAAGGGTGTCGTCGCCAGCTTATTTTCGGCTCGACCCGGAGGTGCACTTGGCCCTGCTGCTCGATCGCCAACAGCCTCTCCACTTCATTGGAGTCGGAGGCATCGGCATGTCTGCCCTCGCCGGCATCCTGGCCAAGCGGGGCTTCCAGGTCAGTGGCTCCGATCGCCGCTGCTCGCCGGTGATGGAAGGGTTGCGCCAGTGCGGCGTTCATATTTTCCTTAGCCAGTCGGCTGAAACGATCAGCGCACTCCAGCAAGCCGACGCTGCCAACCCGGTGGTGGTCATCAGTTCAGCAGTTCCTAAAAGCAACCCCGAATTATTGGAAGCCCGCCAACGAGGCTGGACGGTCGTGCACCGATCCGATGTGCTGGCGGCGTTGATCAGCAGTCAACCCTCGATCGCCGTGGCGGGTAGCCACGGCAAGACC
>JBILDB010000078.1:0-8806 GCA_044352805.1 Cyanobium sp. | reverse complement strand
GGGGGGGGCTGGCGCCCTAGTGTTGGAAAGACGCAACGGCGTTTCGATATCCCAACCCGTCCACGGGGGCCCGCAGGGGTTCCCTGGCCTCAGATCCAGCAATGCCTGGATTTTGATCGCCGCTCTGCTGCCCTTCTCTGAAACCGCCTATTCGTCCAGAGGACGTCGTTTCCAGGGTTGGCCAGAGCCTTCCAGTCTTTCCCTACATCCTCTTTTCTCCCAACGCCCTCCCCAGTCCATGTCCACCGCCGTTTCGGCGCTTTAGAGCCTCCTTTTGGTTGGTTCTTGCTTTTTTTTCACTTTTTAGTGCTGTTTCCGGTTCACGCCATCGCTGTGCCGTCCTCCCCCTCCCCCGCCCTGAACGCCTCCCTCGCTGCAGAACGTGCTTTGCCTGACCGTCCCTTGAGGGTCGGGATCCTGGGTGCGACCGGGGCCGTGGGCGTGGAATTGCTGGCCCTGCTGGCCGAACGTCGATTTCCCGTCAGCGAACTGCGTCCCCTGGCCTCTCCCCGTTCCGCTGGCCAGACCCTCACCTGGCAGGGGGAATCCCTGCAGGTGCGGGCGGTGGAGAGCGACGCCTTTGACGGTCTTGATCTATTGCTGGCCTCCGCCGGCGGATCCGTGTCGCGCCAATGGGCTCCCCAGGCGGCAGCGGCGGGCACGGTGGTCATCGACAACTCCAGTGCCTTTCGCCTCGACCCCGATGTGCCCTTAGTGGTGCCTGAGGTGAACGGCGATGCAGCTTTCCAACATCAGGGCATCATCGCCAACCCCAACTGCACCACGATTCTGCTCACCCTGGCCCTGGCGCCCCTGGCGGCCAGGCGCCCCTTGCGTCGCGTCGTGGTCAGTACTTATCAGTCCGCCAGTGGCGCCGGGGCCCGTGCCATGGAAGAACTCCAGAAGCTAAGCCGCACCGTGCTGGAAGGCGGCATCCCCGTCAGTGAGGTGCTGCCCCATTCCCTGGCCTTCAACCTGTTTCTGCACAACTCACCCTTACAGGCCAACGGTTATTGCGAAGAAGAATTGAAAATGGTGCATGAGACCCGCAAGATCCTTGGCCTACCGCACTTGCGCCTCACGGCGACCTGTGTGCGGGTGCCGGTGCTGCGGGCCCATTCCGAGGCCGTCAATATCGAATTTGAGGAGCCGTTTCCCGTGCAGGAGGCCCGGGAGCTGCTGGCGGTGGCCCCAGGAGTGGAGCTGATCGAGGATTTTGCCGCCAACCGCTTTCCGATGCCCACGGATGTGACGGGACGCGATGCCGTTGCCATCGGCCGGATCCGCCAGGACCTCAGCGATTCCCATGCCCTCGAGCTTTGGCTTTGCGGCGACCAAATCCGCAAGGGAGCCGCCCTCAATGCCATTCAGATCGCCGAGCGACTGATGGCTCCTCCCCCAGGAAACACCCCATGAACGCCTCCGTTCCCCTGGCATCTGCGGCGGCATCTCCCCCCTTCGGCAGGGTGATCACGGCCATGGTCACCCCTTTTGATGCCGAAGGGGCCCTTGATCTGGCCACCGCTGAGCGACTGGCCGACCACCTGGTTCGCCATGGCTCCGATGGCTTGGTGGTCTGTGGCACCACCGGTGAATCCCCAACCCTCAGTTGGGAAGAACAGCTGGCCATGCTCCAGGTCGTGCGTTCGGCCGTGGCCGGACGGGCTGCGGTTCTGGCGGGTACCGGCAGTAACTGCACGTTGGAGGCGGTGACCGCCACCCGCGCCGCGGCAGCCCATGGGGCCGATGGGGCCTTGGTGGTCGTGCCCTATTACAACAAGCCCCCCCAGGAGGGACTGGAAGCCCATTTCCGGGCGGTGGCAGCGGCGGCCCCCGAATTGCCACTGATGCTTTACAACATTCCCGGCCGTACGGGCTGCAGCCTGGCGCCGGAAACCACGGCCCGGCTGCTGGATCGGCCAAACGTTCTCAGTTACAAGGCCTCCAGCGGTACCACGGAAGAAGTCAGTCAGCTGCGGGCCCTCTGCGGCGAACGGCTGGCGATCTACAGCGGCGACGATGCCCTGACCCTGCCCATGCTGGCCGTGGGTGCCGTTGGGGTGGTGAGCGTCGCCAGTCACCTCGTGGGTGACGCGATTCAGGCCCTGATCCGGGCCTATCTGGCGGGGGATGGCAGCGAAGCCCTGCGTCGCCATGAGCAGCTTCTGCCCTTGATCCAGGCCCTTTTTTGCACGACTAATCCCATCCCCCTCAAGGCAGCTTTAGAGATTGCTGGCTGGCCCGTAGGCGCCCCTCGTTTACCCCTCCTACCCGCAGATACCACCGTGCGTGAACGCCTCAGCTCCATCCTGGCCGCCCTGCGTCCCACTTGACGCCAAGGCCTGCTCCACGTTCAAGTAAACATTTTGCAAAGAGATCATTCATGACCAATTCCAACGGAAATAGCCATCCGGCCGCCGCCAAATCCCCTGCCCTGCGGGTCATTCCCCTGGGAGGATTGCATGAAATTGGCAAGAACACCTGTGTTTTTGAATACGGCGACGACCTGATGCTTGTTGATGCTGGCCTTGCTTTCCCAAGCGATGGCATGCATGGGGTAAATGTGGTGTTGCCAGATACCAGTTATCTGCGGGAGAATCAGAAGCGCATTCGCGGCATGATCGTTACCCACGGCCATGAAGACCATATCGGTGGCATTCCCCACCATCTCAAGAACTTCAATATCCCGATCATCTATGGCCCTCGCCTGGCCCTGTCAATGCTGACGGGAAAGATGGAGGAAGCTGGAGTTATGGATCGCACCAAGCTTCAGACCGTCAGCCCCCGCGATGTGGTTTCGGTTGGTCAACATTTTAAGGTTGAATTCATCCGCAATACCCATTCGATCGCAGATAGTTTTTCCCTGGCGATTACCACCCCTGTTGGTGTCGTTGTTTTCACGGGTGATTTTAAGTTTGACCACACCCCCGTAGATGGCGAGTATTTCGACATCCAACGCATGGCCCAATACGGCGAGCAGGGAGTTCTTTGCTTATTCAGTGATTCCACCAACGCGGAGCTGCCTGGTTTTACGCCGCCTGAGCGGGCCGTTTTCCCAAATCTAGATCGGCACATTGGCAACGCAGACGGGCGCGTGATCATCACCACCTTTGCCAGTTCGGTGCATCGGGTTTCGATGATTCTTGAGTTGGCGCTCAAGCACGGCCGCAAAGTCGGCCTCTTGGGTCGCTCCATGCTCAATGTGATTGCCAAGGCCCGTGAATTGGGCTACATCCGCTGTCCCGATGATCTGTTCGTGCCGATCAAGCAGATCCGTGATCTACCCGACCGCGAAACCCTGCTGCTAATGACTGGTAGCCAGGGCGAGCCGTTGGCGGCCCTGAGTCGCATTTCCCGCGGTGACCATCCCCAGGTTCAGGTCAAAAGCAGCGACACCATCATTTTTTCTGCCAGCCCGATTCCCGGCAACACCATTTCGGTGGTCAACACCATCGACAGCCTGATGATGCTTGGCGCCAAGGTGGTTTATGGCAAAGGCGAAGGCATCCATGTCTCCGGCCACGGATCCCAGGAAGATGAAAAGCTGATGTTGGCCTTGACCCGGCCCCGCTTCTTCGTGCCGGTGCATGGCGAACATCGCATGTTGGTCGCCCATTCCCGCACGGCCCAGTCGATGGGTGTCCCTGCCGACCATTGTCTGATCATCGACAACGGTGACGTGGTCGAACTCACCCCTGATGGCATCCGCAAGGGGGATCCGGTCAAGGCTGGTATCGAATTGCTGGATGCATCCCGCAATGGCATCGTCGATGCCCGGGTTCTGAAGGAACGCCAGCAGCTCGCCGAAGATGGCGTAATCACCCTGCTGGCCGCTATCAGTACCGACGGTCTGATGGTGGCTCCGCCGCGGGTCAACCTGCGCGGTGTCGTCACCACTGCCGATCCCCGCAAGCTCTCGGTCTGGGCCGAAAGGGAGATCGGTTGGGTGCTGGAGAATCGCTGGAACCAGCTAGCCCGCCATACCGGTGGCACGGCACCCGATGTCGATTGGGTTGGGGTGCAACGGGAGGTCGAACTGGGCTTGCAGCGGCGCTTGCGCCGCGAACTCCAGGTGGATCCCCTGATCCTCTGCCTGGTGCAGCCGGCTCCCGCCGGCACCCCGGCCTATAAGGGTCAGGCAGACCAGGAGGCCGACACCAGGCCGGCTCCCCGGGGGGGGCGCCGGGAGGTGGGCCGGGAGGCCCCAGCTGGGGTGCAGCGCCTTACCCCAGCGGCCAGCAGTGCGCCTCGGCCGGTGGCAACCCCTGCTGCCGCTGCCGTCGTCGAGGCCCAGGCGGCTGTGGCCACCAAGGCAGCGCCGGCGGAGTCCGAACCCGAAGGCCGTGCCCGCCGCCGCCGTTCTGCCGCCGTTGCGGGCTGAGCCAGCTTCAGGAAAGCACCACCCTCAGCAGTCCTGCCATCAGGTCATCGTCCTCGTCTTCGGCTTGGGCGCTGACCTTGGCTGGTTCTCCGGCCTGCTCAGCCTTTGCAGCTGTTGCAGCCTGTTCGGCGAAGGCCACCGACTCGATCGAGTGGCGGTTCGGATCTCCAAGTTCCGCCAATCCCACGCCGAGGCGTTCCCGCACCATGAGGTCCACCTCCTCTGCTAAGGAACTCCTGGTTTGGTGGAGTTCCAGCAGCTCTGGTTCATCGACGATCTCCGGAATCAAGGTTTCGCCCAGGGGCGCCCAGTCCTGGCGCATCAAAGCGGAGTCTGCGGCGGTCTGGGTTAGCCAGGGCATTACGGGACCTGGGCTCCCAGCCCCAGCCCCCGGCACTGGGCTGGCTGGCTGGCTTCGATTTTGATTGGCTGCGGCGTTGATTAGCTCTTCCTGTTCGGCTTTGCGGCGTTGGGCCGCCTCGGCCTCGGCCTGGGCTTCGTTTTCGCGACGCTGGGCACGGTTGGCACGGCAGTTGTGGATTCCTGCCTCGGCCACGGGCTGCAGGTCGATCTCGCTGCTGTCGCCCGCGACCCTGGTGTAAAGGTCCTCGGCCATCAAAGTGTCGTTGAACCCATAGAGGAGCGCATGGGCCATCAGCAGCTGGAGCCGGGGCTTCAAACCCGCTCCAGCCTCGGGTTGCTTCTCAAGGTCGGCCAGCAGGGTCTGTCCCTGATCCATGACGATGGACCATTCCTGCTGGCGGTAGGCCTCCTCAATCTGCCCGTAGCGCTGAGGAAAGTTGGGGGATTCCATAAGCGGTTAAGGAGAGGCACTTGCTGGGGGGATGAGGTGCAGTTTGCAGCGATCCCAGCCCAAACGCCATCCTGCAGTCAGAGTCATTTGGCCTGGACCCTGTTCGGGGGGGAGCGCAGCCAGCAGCGTCTCGAGCGCTGTTGCGGCTAATTCTCCAGGTCCTTGTTGCCTTAGCCAATGCTGGATCAGGGCCCGTTGGTTGGCTTCAGCGAGCTGACCCAGGCGGCGGCGATCGAGGGCCGCTGGCACGGTGCCCCGTTGTTCCAGGGCTCCGAGAGCCAAGTCCCCGAAAGTTAAGGCCCCGAGAGCCAAGGCCACCAGTTGCTGGTGCTGCTCGTCTTCCTGGGCCAGCCGTTCGGCCTGGAGGCTCATGCGCCGCTGGGCACCGGGGTAGAGAGCTTCGAGCACGGGCAACACCTCGGCGCGGAGGCGGTTGCGCCCGTAGCGGCAATCGTCGTTGCTGGAGTCCAGCCAGACCGGCAGGCCCCGGCTATGGCAGAAGCGGGCCGTATCGTCGCGGCAGAAGTGCAGCAGGGGTCGTACCAGTTGGGGGCTGCCGCCTGGGTCGTTATGCAGGGGGCGGCTGGGTCGCAGGCTGGCCAGGCCGCGGCGATGACTGCCGCGGGCCAGGTTGAACAGCACCGTTTCGGCCCGGTCCGTGGCGGTGTGACCAGTGACGACATGGCTTATGCCCCGCAGCGCAGCCAGCTCGGCCAGGCGCCGGTAGCGCCATTGGCGCGCCTGGTCTTCAGAGGGGGGCGCCGGCTGGGCCCGTTCGAGCACCAGGGGCAGCCCCTCGCCGGCGGCCCAGGCGGCAAGCTCCGTGGCCTGGCGGCCCGATTCGGGGCGCCAGCCGTGGTCCCCATGCCAAAGGGTCAGGGACCAGCCATGCAGGCGGCGCAGGTCCGCCAGTAAGCCCGTCATCGCCATCGAATCCTGACCGCCGGAAACACTCAGCAGCAGGGGGACCCCGGTGGGCAACAGGCTGGGCTGGCGGCGCAGGTGACGATGCAGCCGCAGGTGATCGGCGCTCCAAGCAGGCGCCTGATCGGGGGGGCCGGCGGCGGACATGGCCTTGGATGGGAGAATCAAACATGAATAGTCATGGATTCGAGCATGTCGCGTCTTTCCAGCCTGCCGACCACCCTGCAGGAGGCGCTCCGCCAGCAACGCCTGCTCAAGGTGATCGCTGGATTGGCCAACTTTGACGCGGTCTCCGTGGGCCGCATCGCCGCCGCCGCCGCTGCCGGGGGCGCCGACCTGCTTGACCTGGCCTGCGATGCCGACCTAGTGCGCCAGGTAGCCATGCAAACCCCTGGTCTGCCCCTGTGTGTGTCGGCGGTCGATCCCGCCCTCTTCCCGGCGGCGGTGGCGGCCGGGGCGGCCATGGTCGAAATCGGTAATTTCGACAGCTTCTATGCCGCAGGCCGGGTGTTTGGCGCCGAGGAGGTGCTGGAGATCACCCGGGCTACCCGCGCCCTGCTGCCGGAGGTCGTGTTGTCGGTGACGGTGCCCCATGGGCTGCCCCTCGATCAGCAGGCCCAGTTGGCGGTGGACTTGGCCGCCGCTGGAGCCGACCTGATCCAGACCGAAGGCGGAACCAGTGCCCACCCCGTGGCTGCCGGGGTTTTGGGCTTGATTGAAAAGGCGGCCCCCACCCTGGCCGCCGCCCATGCCATCAGCCGGGCCGTCGACCTGCCCGTGCTCTGTGCCTCAGGCCTCTCGGATGTGACCGTGCCGATGGCCTTGGCGGCCGGTGCCAGTGGCGTTGGTGTGGGGTCCGCCGTGAATCGCCTGCAGGACGAACTGGCCATGGTGGCGGCCGTGCGTGGCCTGCGTCAGGCCATGCCCTTGGTTAGCGGCCTTGCCAAGTCAGCCCAGCGCTGATCCCTACCGGAGGTAAAGGGGGACGTTGTCGTCCCCCTTGGCTTTGTCTAGGTTGCAAACAGCTTGAGCCTTTCCATGTCCAGTTCCTTAGTCTGGATGCTGCAGTGGCCCGTCAGGGCCCTGATCCTGATCCTGGTGAGCCGGATGCCGCTCGGGGTGGACATGGTCAGTTTCCCGATCGCCCTGGTCTGCTCCCTGGTCATCGCCTTGTTGGGCACCCTTTTGGTCTGGCCGCTGCGGTTGCTGCTGGCCCCCCTGAAGATTGCGACCACCCTGGGTGGGTTGCTGCCGGTGGGCTTTCTGTTCGAGTGGCTGATTTCAGCGATCCTGTTTGCGGTCACCGCCTGGCTGATCCAGGGATTCAAGTTGCGCTACGGCCTGGGCAGTGCCTTCCTGGGAGCCCTGGCGTACAGCATCATCAGTTTCATCGCCCTCAAGCTGCTCGTGCTGGAGTTTCCCCTGCTGCGCGCCATGCCCTGAGTACGGGCGCCGCCGCCTAGGGCCAGGCCAGATGGGGGCTTCCAGCTTCCTTTGGGGGGTAGGTGTTGGTGGGTAGGGGACTGAAGACCGCCCTCGCCGTTGGCTGCTTCTGGTGGCGAGAATGGAGCCATGAATCCGTTCCACCTCCATGCCCCGTATGAGCCCAAGGGGGACCAGCCCACCGCCATTGAGGCCATGGTCCATGGCCTTGATGCGGGAGAGCGTTACCAAACCCTTCTCGGTGCCACGGGCACGGGCAAGACTTTTTCGATTGCCAATGTGATTGCTCGCACAGGGCGACCCACCCTGGTGCTAGCCCACAACAAGACCTTGGCGGCGCAGTTGTGCAATGAATTGAGGGAGTTTTTTCCCAATAATGCAGTTGAATATTTTATCTCCTACTACGATTACTATCAGCCCGAGGCCTATGTGCCTGTCTCGGATACTTACATAGCCAAAACCGCGTCGATCAACGAGGAGATCGACATGTTGCGCCACTCCGCCACCCGCTCCCTGTTTGAGCGTCGTGATGTCATCGTTGTGGCATCGATTAGTTGTATTTACGGCCTCGGCATTCCCTCGGAATATCTCAAGGCGGCCGTGCGTTTTCAGGTGGGAGATCGGTTGGATCTTCGTTCGTCTTTGCGGGAATTAGTCAATAACCAATACAGCCGCAATGATGTTGAGATCAGCCGTGGTCGTTTTCGGGTTCGTGGTGATGTGCTGGAGATTGGTCCGGCCTATGAGGATCGTTTGGTTCGTATTGAGCTGTTTGGCGAAGATGTCGAGGCGATTCGTTATGTCGATCCCACCAGCGGTGAAATCCTACAGAGTTTGGAAAGCATTAATATTTATCCTGCTAAGCACTTCGTTACCCCTAAAGATCGCCTGGAGGAGGCCATCAAGGCCATTCGCAGCGAACTGCGTCAGCGCCTCGATCTGCTCAACGAACAGGGCCGTTTGCTGGAGGCCCAACGCCTCGAACAGCGCACCACCTATGACCTGGAGATGCTGGAACAGGTGGGCTATTGCAACGGTGTCGAAAATTATGCCCGCCATCTGGCCGGCCGCCCGGCGGGAACGCCGCCTGAATGTCTGATTGATTACTTCCCCAAGGACTGGCTGCTGGTGGTGGATGAAAGCCATGTCACCTGCTCCCAGCTGCAGGCCATGTACAACGGCGACCAAAGCCGCAAGCAGGTGTTGATTGAGCATGGTTTTCGCCTTCCCAGTGCCGCCGACAA
>JBILDB010000077.1:0-8813 GCA_044352805.1 Cyanobium sp. | reverse complement strand
ACTTGACTGGAACACATGAAGAACCATGACAAGATATGTTTCTTCATTGGATCCCCTTCCTTCTCCTTGGCTTGCTATTAGCTTAGAATTGCATTAATGACTGCCCGCTCAATGGATCAACCAACCAACACTCCGTACGTTCTTGTTCCCCTAAAAGAGCTTGATACCCATGATCTTCTTGCTTCTTTTCCTCCAGCCCGAGAAGGAACAGAGATAACCTTCTGCAATCCTGCAGGTCCTTATGCCTCAGAAGATAGATGCTATCTTTGGTGCTGGGGCGGGCTTGGCTGGAGGTGGCATCTGCTGTGGGACCCCGATACGAATCAAGGCGCACGATGCAATCACCAGTCAACCATCGAAGTGATGGCAGTCGGAAAAAGAATCTACGTTCAAGGATGTCAAATTATTAGAATCGAGGGTTAGCATTGGCGCCAGAAAGCTTCAAAAGATTTTGCATAACTTAGCTTTTAGTATAGGGCAAGATCGCTTCCTACACAGTACATTTTTGGGAGGGAGCCGGAAAGAAGGCCGGCCCGTGCTGTTAGCCGACAGATCTGCCGCCCGACTCCGGCCTCACTCCGTCAGGCTCCTGGCCACTGACTCAGAGCTAGGAACCCGACGGCTAGCCCACAATCACCTCCCCAGCTCCGCTCCCCCCCTCTCCCTCACCCCCACCACCAGCCCCCTGCTCTTCCTGCCGTACCACCAGGCCAAGGCCCGCCGCCGCCCCTGCGGCTACGGCGAGCGGCCCACCATCAGCCAGGTGCGCTACTACCTGCAGGTGATTCTTTGCGACGGCTGCTACCGCAAGCTGCAGGCGCTGATGGGCGCCACAACCTCTCCGCCAGCGCCGCCGCCCACCGCCTGATGCGACTCGACGCTGGTCTGTCCCCCTTGCCGCCGCTGGATCAGCAGTCACCCACCCCCAGCCGGGAGGAGCGCACGCCATGTGCCCGGCCCATTCCTCCCCTCCTCCCCGCAAACCCACTCTGCCCGCCTTCCTCGGCGGCGGCAGACCGCCAGAGCACACTCTGGTCTGAGTCCGCAGCCTGTGGGGTCTGCAGCGCCTGCTGCTGCTCTCCCTGGTGGGGCAGATGGTGATCATCGGCTTGGTGCTCGGGGCCGGCAGGCTGCCCAAGCCGTTGTTCCCCCTCCGTTGTGGGGCCATGAGCAGCAACACCCCAGAAGCCACCCGAGTCCCCTCAACCAATCGGCGCCTCTTGCGCCTGCCGGAGGTGCGCCAGAAGGTGGGTCTGTCCCGCTCCGCGATCTACAAGCTGATCGCGGAGGGCCAGTCCCCCCGCCAGATCCCCATCGGCCCCAGCACCGTTGCCTGGTAGCAGGAGGATCTGGAGCGCTGGATTGAGGAGCGCTTCAACCCACCTGATCAAGCAGATCCGCCCAGTGCTGCATCATCGCCATCCGCTGCGGCCAGTACTCGGCGGGGTTGTAGGCGGCCATGGCCTTGTTCTTCTCGATGTGGGCCAGCTGGCGATCGTCGATGCGCAGCTCAATCCCCAGCTGCTCCTGCACGTTGGTCATATCCAGGGCTCGGAAGCCATGGCCGCAAATGCGCCCGTCAAATCCCATGCGCTTGAGCGCCATGTTCACGGTGTTGTTGCTGAAGTGGCCCGAGCCCGTGCGCAGGCTCTTGAAAATATAGCCCTTGGGCCCCGTGAGGCCCCACTGGTTCTGGAAGATCCCCACCGCCTGGCGGGAGAGGGGCACAAGCTCCCGCCGGCTGCCCCGCCGGCCCTTCATCCGCTCTGCTGGAACCGTCCACAGCGGCTCCGCCAGCTCGATCTCACCCATTGCGCCGCGATCAGCTCCGAGGTGCGCACAAAGGTGAGCGCCAGCAGCCAGAGCGCTTACAGGGTGCTGGCGTCGGCGTGGATCGTGTTGGCCCGCATCGACCCGAGCAGCTCCGGTAGCTCGCCCCAGCTGATGCAGGGGAAGTGGCTGGTGATCTGCTTGTTCGGGGCATGCCGCTTTAGGGCATGGGCCGGGTTGTGGAGCAGTGCCCCAGGGCCACGGCGTAGTCCATCGCCAGAGGGCTCGATATCCCCGCGATCGACACCGTGCTGCTGTTGCGGCCCACCGAGAGCGCCGTGGTGTTTCTGCAGCAGCTCGGCCGGGGCCTGCGGCTCTCGCCCGACACCGGCAAGAGTTGCCTCACGGTGCTCGACTTCATTGGCCAGCAGCACCGGCGTTTTCGCTTTGATCTGCGCTACGGGGCGTTGCTGGGCTGCAGCCGGCGCCAGCTCGAAGACCAGCTGGCCCAGGGGTTTCCGTTTCTGCCGCCCGGTTGCCGGCTTGTGCTCGATCGCGTCTCCAGCGAGCGGGTGCTTTCAAGTTTGCGCCAGTGCCTGCCCAGCCGCCGGCCCCAGCTGCTCCAGGAGTTGCGCGCCCTAGCCGCCGAGGGAAAGATCGGCCCCGCCTGCGGCCTGGCCCACTGGCTGGAAGCCCTGGCCATGGAGCCGGCCGACTTCTACGGCATCCGCGGCGCCGGCTTCACCTCCCTGCGGCGCGAGCTGGGCTGGTTGCCGCCCCACCTGGCGGGTGCACCCCATCCCCAGGAGGAGCGCCTCAGCCGCGCATTCGCCGCCGGCCTGCTCCACCTCGACGACCCCGACCGTCTGCGCGCCATCGCATCCTCCCTGGCCGCCTCCGCGCCGCCCGATCCGCAGGCCCTCTCCGAGCGCGAGAGGCGCCAGTGGCTGATGCTCACCGCCCAGCTGTTCGGCACCGGCCGCCAGTGGCGGCCCCTCGATCAGGCCCTGGCGGTGCTCTGGCAGGCAGGCGCCTGGCGCGAGGAGCTGATCCAGCTGCTGGAGTTGCTCGCCGAGCGTGCCGATCGCCGCCTCCACCCGCTGCCCTGGGCCTTGCCGGTGCCCCTGCGCGTGCACGGCCACTACAGCCGCGCCGAGATCGAAGCAGCCTTTGGCGTGCTGAGCACCGAAGCCCCCTGGATCCACCGCGAAGGCGTGCTCTGGCACCAAGCCAGCGCCACCGACCTGCTGTTCATCACCCTGCGCAAAAGCGAAGCCCTCTTCTCCCCCTCCACCCGCTACCGCGACCTGGCCCTCGGCCCATCGCTGTTCCACTGGGAAAGCCAGAGCACCACCACCGCGTCCTCGGCCACTGGCCAGCGGTACATCCACCACGCTGAGCGCGGCTCAAGGGTGCTCCTGTTCGTGCGCGAACAACGCAAACAGGATGGCCGCCCCGGCGCCCCCACCGAACCCTTCGTGTGCCTGGGCTTTGCCACGTATGAAAGCCACGAAGGCGAGCGGATCTTGTTCGTCCACCAGTGGCGATCCGCTGGCGGCTGGAGCGGGAGATCCCGGCGGCGTGGTTACCGGTGATGGCGTTGGCGGTTTGAACTCCCAGCACCTCAGTCGTTTTGTTCACCCTTCCTCCTCCTCTGAGCCAAGCAGAATCCTCAGAGCCCGCCTCAGATGGCTGGCCAATTCCACCAACTCTGCCTGTTCCTCGGCTGAGGTTTCAAAACCCGGGTAGCGCGCGAGCACGGCTCCTGAGGAGAGATCAGCCAGTTCCTCACTATCCCAGCTCCATTGGCCATCCACCGCCTCCAGTTGACGCGACAGGGCAGCCAGATCATGGATCTTGTCGACCGGTTGGCCAAGCTGGATCAGCCGTGCTTTGAGCAGCTTCTCCACGCATTGCTGGGCGTGAAACACCACCGCATCACGCAAACCTGGACTGTTTCTGGTCAGGAGGATCTCCAAGGCTTCCCAATCGCCTTCCGCCTTGATCATCCACTCCGGAACAGCTGACCAGGGTTCAACCATGCAGCATCTCTCCATGGTCAAGCGCCTCGCGCACGACCGGATCACCCCCCCGATAGCGAACCTCAACTTCCTCAGGCCGCCGGACCAACAAATCGAGGGGGAATCGCACCGGGCAGAGACGGCGCATTTCACGGATCTTGGCTAGGTGGCGACCCTCGAAGGGCATCACCACAAGGATGTCGGCATCAGAATCCCAGCGCGCCTCACCACGGGCCAAGGAACCGAACAAAATCACCCTTTCAGGTGCGTAGTGCTCCACCAACTGCTGCGTAAATGCCAGCAGGGCCTCGCGGGTCACCAGAGGGGTCGGCGTGGTGGTCATAGGCTCATCATCGCGGAGCTTCGCAGGACAGGCCACGATCCTCTCGGCACGCTGCAGCAGGAGCCGGGTTGGTGGGCAGCAGGAGAGTCCTCGGATCCAGCAAAGGATCAACAACGGCAGGGTTGGAGCCGGATTTCGGCACCGGCCGCCAGTGGCGACCCCTCGATCAGGCCCTGGATGTGCTCTGGCAGGCAGGCGCCTGGCGCCAGGAGCTGATCCAGCTGCTGGAGTTGCTCGCCGAGCGGACCGATCGCCGCCTCCACCCGCTGCCCTGGGCCCTGCCGGTGCCGTTGCGCGTGCACGGCCACTACAGCCGCGCCGAGATCGAAGCGGCCTTCGGCGTGCTCACCACCGAATCCCCCTGGATCCACCGAGAGGGCGTGCTCTGGCACCAAGCCAGCGCCACCGACCTGCTGTTCATCACCCTGCGCAAAAGCGAAGCCCTCTTCTCCCCCTCCACCCGCTACCGCGACCTGGCCCTTGGCCCATCGCTGTTCCGCTGGGAAAGCCAGAGCACCACCACCGCCGCCTCCCCCACCGGCCAGCGATATATCCACCACGAGGCGCGCGGCACACGGGTGCTGCTGTTCGTGCGCGAGCAACGCAAACAGGACGGCCGCCCCGGCGCCCCCACCGAACCCTTCGTGTGCCTGGGCTAGTGGCTCCGCCATGCTGGCCTGCGGCCAGGTAAGGCGCGCTATGAAAGTCATGAGGGCGAGAGAATCTTGTTCGTCCACCAGTGGCGATTCGCTGGCGGCTAGAGCGGCCGATCCCGGCAGCGTGGCTGCCAGGCTGTTGCTTGGCATAAAAGTGGCGTTGGCGGTTTGAGACCCGCCAGACTGGCTCAAAAGGGCTGCGCCACACCATGAGCTATCGCATTCGTCTGCTGGAAACGGAAGAAGGCTGGGCCGTGAGCTGTCTGGATCTGCCCGGGTGCCATTCGCAGGGGGAGAGCCGCGACGAGGCCCTGGAACACATCCGTGAGGCCATCGCCCTCTGGCTTGAGGTGGAGGCCGAGGAGGCTGGCGTGAAAAGCGTGGAAACGCTCGAACTGGCGCTGTAATGCCCCGGCTGCCAGGAATCAGCCAGAAGCAGGCCGTGCGGGTGTTCCAGAAGCTCGGCTATCGCGTCGTGCGGGAATCAGGTCACCTGATCATGAGCAATGGCACCTCGCGTCTTGTGATTCCGCGCCATGACCCAATCAACGCCATCACCATGGGCGCGATCGCCCGTGATGCAGGTCTGACGCCTGAGCAGTTCCGCCAGCTGCTCTGACGGCCAAGGCCGAGACGGCCGCCTCGGCGCCCCCACCGAACCCTTCGTATGCCACGGCCAGTGGCTCCGCCTCGCTGGCCTGAGGCCAGGTAGTGCCCGCTAAGACGGCCACGAAGGTGAGCGGCCGATGGCGTGGGGCAATCTCTGTGGCGGCGGGAGCGGGAGATCCCGGCGGCGTGGTTACCATGCTGTTGCTTGCCATAAAGACGGCGTTGGCGGTTTGAGGGAACACGCAGGAGCCGCTAGCGTGTTGCCATGACTCAATCCCGCATCACCCACAACCCCGCCCAATGCGGCGGCAAACCCTGCATCAGAGGGATGCGGATCCGCGTGAGTGATGTGCTCGATCTCTATGCCGCTGGGCTCTCCCCTGATCAAATCCTCAGCGAACTTCCCGATCTCGAGCCAGAGGATCTGGAGGCGGCACTGAGCTATGCAGCTCATGAGTTGAATCATCCTGTTCTGGTGGCGTGATTCTCTGGCTTGATGCGCAGTTGTCGCCAGCTCTAGCGAGTTGGATCAGTGAGCGATTCACCCCGATTCAAGCGGTTCCTGTTCGTGAACTTGGACTCCGCAATGCTGATGACCGTGAGATCTTTGCGCAGGCCCGATCAGCAGGAGCCATTGTCATGACGAAAGATCGTGACTTCCTGCATCTTCTCTTCGAGCAAGGCCCACCTCCGCAGGTGATCTGGCTGCGGGTGGGTAACAGTTCCAACCAGGCACTTCAGGCCGTGCTTCTGCGCACCCTTGAACCGGCTCTGGCCAACCTTGGCGAAGGGGAACCCTGGGTCGAAATTCGCTTGCCAAGCTGACGCCCAACGTCCCTGCGCTACTTGGCGCACGCGGCTCGCGGGTGCAACGGAAACCACGAGGCCGAGAGGCAGATGGCGTGGGTGGGAGGCATCATTCCCCAGCCCCCGTCAGACTGAGATCACTGAACCCCGGCCCATGGAACTCACGGCCGTGCTTTCCCCCGCGGAGGAAGGTGGATACGTGGCCTTCAACCCCGAAACGGGCACCACAACGGAGGGTGAATCCATCGAGGAGGCCCTCGCCAACCTGCGCGAAGCCACCACGCACTACCTGGAGGAGTTCCCCGCCGTGATCAAAGGCCACCCGCTGGTGACCATGTTCACCGTTCCAGCCCATGCCTAAGGGCAGCCATGTGGTGATGCGGAGCGGCAGCAGGGGTTGCGTGGTTCCTCTCCACAAGCCAGTCAAGGTCGGCACACTCGCTTGATATCTAGGCGTTTTCAAGCCATCCGGAAGCCGGCTTCCTGTTGCTCAGTCTTGGAGCGAAGCCCTGAACTTTCGGAACATGCCCTTCCGCTGCCTCGGTTGGGGGCGTAGCAGATTGCTACGATTTCTTGTAAGCCATTGCTGTTGTCTCGTCCATGGCGAAATCCGCCTCCCCCGTGCGCCTCCAGGACGACCTGATGCGCAGGGCTGCCCTGGCAGGTGCCCGCCACCACCGCAGTACCGCCCAGCAGATTGAGTACTGGGCCGCCTTGGGCCAGGAGTTGGCGGCACTTCTCGATCCAGACACGCTGCTCGATGTGAAGGCCGGACTGGCGCGGCTGCGGGTGGAACCGGTGCGGGCGGCGGCAGTGGATCCGGAGAGCGTGTTTGCTGGCCTCGATGCCCAGCGGCGCAGCGGCAGCTTGGCCGCATCCGTGACCACGGCCACTGTGCGTTACCAGGCCTGCCCCAGCCAGCCTGGCTTGCTAGAGCGGATCGACAGCGATGGCAGCATCAGTGTCGGCACCTTTGCAGGTGGTGTGTTTCGGCCCTGCGATCCGGTGGCAGCTTGAGCGAACGCCCCCAGTTGTGGATCCTCGTGGGTGGCAACGGGGCCGGCAAGAGCACCTATTACCGGCTGGCGTTGGAGCCGCTTGGGCTGCCCTGCGTCAATGCCGATGTGCTGGCCAGGATCGTCTTTGCGGAGGCCCCGGAAGCACACAGTTACGAGGCCGCCCAACTGGCGGAACGGCAACGGCATCAGCTGTTGGAGCAGGGGGTGAGCTTCTGTTTTGAAACGGTCTATTCCCATCCCTCCAAGATCGATTTCATCGCTCGCGCTAAGTCCCTTGGCTATCAGGTCATCATGGTGTTGATTCACCTGGACAGCACAGGACTCAACCAAGCGCGAATCGCCAGCCGGGTCAGCGACGGTGGCCATAGCGTCCCGGCGGACAAGGTGATCAGCCGCATTCCCCGTTTGCTGGATCAGGTGCGTAGCTCAACCCCGCTGCTGGATGTGCTGCGGGTCTACGACAACTCCTCGGCGATTGCTCCGTTTTTTGCCGTGTTCTCGATCACCAACGGCTGCTTGAGACTGCATCGCGATCCCCTGCCGGCCTGGGCGGCTGCGTTGCTTTCAGGCACTCAGGCCGGCTGAGGGGGGCCTCAGGAGGAGACCGGCGGATCAGGCAGAAGCACGTGCTCGGACACCGTCATCACTGCGGAAACTTCCGCCTCTTCGGCGATGCTCTCCAGGGCGGCTGCCAGCGCCGCAAGCCTGGCATCTGTACCCTCATCTGGGAACTTGACGCTCAGGTCGTGCCGCAGCACCTGCTCGTCGGTGCCCATGCCGGCCGCCATGCAGTAGCCGATATTGGCGAGCACCTACCTGAGCTTGAGGCGCAGCTCCAGGAGTGCGGGCGGGGGATTGGGGATGTCGCTGAACAAGGCTCAGCAGGGTGGGTTCAGCCTGCGCAGGACTGTGCGGTGGCCCCGGGCCGGCGACCGCGGGGCCCGCCAGAACTAGACGAAAGGCTCATCAATCCTGTCATCAGGTGATGACCAAATGGGTGTAAGATCGCATTGCAGCCTGCTGATGGCTATGCGTACCACCGTCACCCTCGACGATGAACTCCTGGCTCGCGCCGAGCAGCTATGCGGTCCACTGGAGCGCAGCGCCCTGCTCAGGCAGGCCCTGCAGGCCCTGGTGCAACGCGAGAGTGCCAAGCGCTTAGCCGCCCTGGGCGGCAGCGATCCCGCCCTCGATCCGGTGCCGCGGCTGCGGAGTGCGCCTTGATCCTGGCGGATACTTCCGCCTGGGTGGAGCATCTGCGCACCGGCCTGCCGCGCTTGGCGGCCCTGCTGCTGGAGGGTGAGGTGCTCATCCATCCCTGGGTGATCGGCGAAATCGCCTGCGGCCATCTGCGCAACCACCGCAAGGTAATCCAGTTGCTGCAGAATCTGCCTGCGGCCACCGAGGCCAGCAGCGCTGAACTGTTGCTGCTGATCGAGCGACACCAGTTGATGGGGCGAAGCATCGGCTGGGTCGATGTCCATTTGCTGGCGTCAGCGAAACTGAGCGGCTGCTCCCTGTGGACGTTGGACCGCAGGCTGGCCGTGATCGCCAGGGAGCAGGGGCTGATGGGGGGTTGAGTTGCTCT
>JBILDB010000076.1:0-8815 GCA_044352805.1 Cyanobium sp. | reverse complement strand
GGAGAAGGCCCGGCTCCCCGATGGCTGGCTCGAAGCCGACAAAGGCGGCGAGCTGGTGCTCAAGAAGACCTACCGGGAGTTCGCACCTGTGCCCTGCCGGATCAAAGCCGATGGAGGCACGAGCAGTTACGGAACCCCAGCCTGGTTCCTCAAAGGCAGTTTCCGCTTCTGCCCCAGCTGCGGGGTGGAACACAACGTGCGCGGCAGCGAGTTCCGCAAGCTCTGCGGCCTGAATTCCGAGGGCCGCAGCTCGGCCACCACCACCTTGAGCCTGGCGGTGCTGCGCCAGCTACTCAGCTTCCCGGAGGCGGAGATCCCCGATAACGCCCGCAAGCTGCTGGCCTTCAGCGACAACCGCCAGGACGCTTCACTGCAGGCGGGCCACTTCAACGACTTCGTGCGGGTGCTGCAGCTGAGGGCCGGTCTGGTGGCGGCGCTGCGCGGCAAGCCAGGCCATGAGCTGAGCCTGGAGACCCTGGCGCTCGATACCGAGAAGGCGCTGCGCCTAAGAGCTGATGACTTCATCGCCACGAAGGGTGTCAAACCCAACGTGGAGCAGGAGCGCCGCAAGGCGTTGCGGGGGGTTTTGGAGTATCGGCTGTTGGTGGATCTGCGCAAGGGCTGGCGGCTCACCAACCCCAACCTGGAGCAGCTGCGGCTACTGGAGATCGACTACGCCGAGCTGGTGAACTGCGCCGAGGACCAGGCCGACTGGCAGCAGCGCCATCCGCTGCTGGCGCATGCGAGCAATGAGGAGCGTTTCCTGATCCTGCACCGCTTGCTGGAGGAAATGCGCGAGCGGTTGGCGATCGACTGCGATGCCCTGGGACTGGAGGAGTTCGAGCGTCGACGGAAGGCCTGTTTCGACCTGGAGGAGGTGTGGGGCATCCGGGCGGAAGAACAGCCCGAGCTAGCCCGCACCGTACTGATGAGCCCAGTCACGGCGGAGCAGCGTCTGCAGCGCCTGGAGGGTCTTTCATTGCGGGGGGCCTTCGGGCGCTGGCTCAAGGCACGCGAGCGCTGGCTGTCGGTGGAGGAGTTGCACCGCGGCCTTAAATGGCAGGACGACCTGTATCAGGAGATCACCGGCCATCTGCTGGCGATGCTCAAGGCCTGGGGCCTGGTCAAGCCCAAGGAGGTGAAAGTCGGCAAGCGCAAGAGCGAGGTGCTGCAGGGCTGGCGATTGAACAGCTCAGCAATGCGCTGGACTTTGGTGGATCCTGATGCTGGTTCAACAAAAACAGCTCCCGCACAGGACGCCTATGCCGAACGTCTGCTCCTGCAGCAGGAGAGCAGCGGCCGCCGCGGACCCGTGAACAGCTACTTCCGCAGCCTCTATGAGGATCTCGCCTCTCTGATTGCTGACCCGGGCCAGGCCGAGGGCAGGCCCTTTGTGCAGACCCTGGAAGCGCGGGAGCACACCGCCCAGGTGGATGCAGGCGTGCGCGAGCAACGCGAGAAGCATTTCCGCGATGCCCGGCTGCGGCTCCTGTACTGCTCGCCAACAATGGAGCTGGGCGTGGACATCTCCGCGCTCAACACCGTCTACATGCGCAATGTGCCGCCGACGCCGGCGAACTACGCCCAGCGCAGTGGCCGGGCGGGGCGCAGCGGACAACCGGCGCTGGTGCTCAGCTACTGCGGCGCCACCTCACCGCACGACCAGTACTTCTTCTCCGACCCCACCCGCATGGTGGCCGGTGCGGTGATCGCACCGACCCTGGAGCTGGCCAACGAGGAACTGCTCAAGGCCCATTTCCGAGCGCTCTGGCTGGCTACCACCCGGCAGCGACTGCCGGGCAAGGTGAAGGAACTCGTGGATCTTGCTGCCGAAAGCAGGCCGCTTGTGGCAGACCTGCGCGAGGCGCTCGCCAGCGATGACGCCTGCCGCAGCGCCCAGGCCGATGGCCAGGCGATCGTGGACGACCTGGTGGAGAACCACTGGTTGGGCAGCACGCCGCCGCCCTGGCTCACCGGCAGCTGGTTGGATGCCCTGATCCGTGGCGCGGCGCTCGATTTCGACGCGGCGCTGCGCCGTTGGCGGGATCTGCTGGAGGCGGTCGACAGCCAGTTCGCCCAAGCCCAGAAAGATCTGGCCAACCACGCCCTGTCAGAGCGCGAACGGCAAGCGGCGGATCAGCGGCAGCGGGCGGCGCGGCTGCAGCAGCAGCTGCTGCTGGCCGACAAACCCGGCAGCGCCAACAACAACAACGATTTCAGCACCTACCGCTACCTGGCCAGCCAGGGCTTCATGCCGGGCTATAACTTCCCGCGCCTGCCGCTGATGGCCTACATCCCTGGCAGCCGTGAGCAGGTGGGAGGCGGCACGTTCATCACCCGGCCGCGCTTTATCGGCATCGGCGAGTTCGGGCCCCATTCGCTGATCTATCACGAGGGCAACACCTACAAGGTGAAGGGCGCGATCCTGGCCCTGCAGGACAACGCCGTGGCCGCGGGCACCGTGACCCTGGCCACCCAGGACGCCTTGCTCTGCGGCGTCTGTGGTCATGCCCACCTGGGTTCGGCCCTTGATGAAGTTGAGCTGTGCCGCCACTGCGGTGCGCCGCTCAAGGAGGAACCAAAAGGCAAAGCAGTACGCGTGAAGCAGCTGTATCAGATCGAGCAGGTCAAAACACAGCGGGCTCAGCGCATCACCTCCGACGACGAGGAGCGGCAGAGGCTGGGCTACGAGCTGCTCACCACCTACGAGTTCCCGCAGGAGAACGGTGTGGTCAAGGTGGCGCGGGCGCAGGTGAGCAGTGGCGGCCAGCCGCTGCTGGAGCTGAGCTATGCGCCAGCCACCACGATCAGCCGCATCAACCTCGGCTGGCGCCGGCGCGAGAACCACAGCGACATGGGCTTCCCGATTCACCCGACCGACGGTCGCTGGGGCGGCGAGAAACAGCTGGAGGCGACAGGTGCCACAGGAGTAGGCACCGACGATGACACCGCCGAAGTGGGTTACGTGAAGATCACGCCCTTTGTGCAGGACCGCAAGAACGCCCTGCTGTTGAAGTTCGCTGGTCCGTCAGCCGCCAGCACCTGGACGCCGCTGCAGCTGCTCAGCCTGAAGAACGCCCTGAAGCGTGGCATCGAGGTGGCCTTCCAGCTCGATGGCAGCGAGATCGCCGCTGAGCTGATGCCGAACGAGGAAGAAGCCAGCGCCCTGTTGCTCTACGAAAGCGCTGAAGGCGGCGCGGGCGTGCTCAGCCGATTGGTGGAGAGCCCCGCAGCGCTGCGGCAGTTAGGGCGCACAGCCCTGGAGGTGTGCCACTGGCGCTTGAGCGACCCACTGCCTGTGACCGAAGCGGCCCTGGAGGATGCCGATCCGGAGTGTGAGGCCGGCTGCTACCGCTGCCTGCTCGCTTATCACAACCAGCGGGAGCACGACCGGATCGACCGCCGCATCCCGGAGCTCAAGCAGTTCCTGCTGGATCTGGCCCGTGGTGAGCTGGTGGGTCAGGGAGGCAGCGACAGCCGCAGCGAGCGGCTGGGGCGGCTGCGTGGCTTCTGCCAGAGCGGCCTGGAGCGCCTCTGGCTGGAGACAACCTTCCGGCTTGGTCATCACCTACCTGATGACGCCCAGAAGGAGGTGAGCGGCCATTTCGTGACACCCGATTTCACCTACCGGGAGGCCGGGGCGCTGGTGTTCATCGACGGCCCCCACCATGAGAAGCCCTTGCAGCAGCGACTGGACCAGCAGAAGCGCCAGGCCCTCAAGGATGCCGGCATCCGCGTGGTGGTCTTTGACCAGCACAGCGATGAATGGCCGGCGGTGTTCCGCGAGCACGGCTGGCTGTTCGGGGAAGGCAAGGGTGGTGGCAGCAGCCCCCCTCCAGCACCGCAGCAGTCGTCAGGAGGCCCCGCCACCGGCCCCGAATCTCAAGGACCGGATCTGGGGGAAGCCCTTGATGCCGTGTTTGCCCAACACCAACAGTTGTTCGGCAAGGAGGGCAACTGATGTTTGACAGCACTAAGCGTTCTTTGCGGGAACTCCTGCAGGAGCTCAAGAAAGGAACGATCCAGCTGCCTGAGTTTCAGCGGGGCTGGGTGTGGAAGAACGAGCAGATCAAGGAGTTGATCGCCTCTGTGATCCGTCAGTACCCGATTGGGGCTGTGATGCTGCTGGAGACTGGTGGAGAGGTGCGCTTCCAGACCCGCCCGGTGGAGGGATTGCGGTTCGACGGGGCCATTCCGGCGCCGAATTTGCTGATCCTCGATGGCCAGCAGCGACTGACTTCAATGTTTCAGGCCACCCTGATGGGCTCGGCGGCAAAGACAGAAAACGAACGCAAGCAGAAGGTGGCGCGGTGGTACTACCTCGACATGAAAAGATTGCTTGCTAATCCCGACTTGCTGGAGGAGGCTGTTATTGATGTACCTGCGGATCGGATCCGCCCAGAAGTGGCTGGCCGCAAAGGCCTTGATCTCTCCAGTTCATCTCTTGAATACCAGAGTTTTCTGTTTCCATTAAGCCACATATACCGAGAGGGCGATTGGCAGATGGGTTTTATCGATCACTGGTCCGACAAGGAAGGATTCAGGGATGCACTTGCCACATACAAGAAATTCAAGGAGGAGGTCGTTGAGCCCTTCTCGGGATATCAGCTTCCCGTCATTACACTTGCTAAGAGCAGCCGCCGGGAGGCCGTCTGCCAGGTTTTTGAAAAGGTCAATACGGGTGGCGTCAAGCTGAATGCCTTTGAGTTGGTCACGGCCAGCTACGCCGCCGATGGCTTTGATCTACGTGCCGATTGGTATGGACGCAAGATTCGGGATGGTGTGGCTGCGACCGAAGGGCGTTACCAGCGTTTTGCGGCAGGCAGAGAACAAGGCAAGCCCGAAGGCGTGCAGCGCCTTGGCCGCATCCTCAAGGCCGTGCGCGAGACCGACTTTCTGCAGTGTGTGGCGCTGCTGTCCACGCGGATCCGAAGACAACAAGATCAGCAAAACGGCCAACTTTCTCCCGACAAGTGGACGGGGGTCAGCTGCAAGCGTGCCACGATTCTGGATCTGCCGTTAGCTGAATATGAGAAGTGGGCTGCCGCAGCCGAAGAAGGCTTCTTTCGTGCGGGTCGCTTCCTGATCAAGCAGGGCTTCTATCGCAGTGATGACCTTCCTTACGTCACCCAGCTGGTCCCCTTGGCGGCAATCCTGACCAGCCTGGGCAGTGATTACGAGGCGGCGGCCACCACGGCGAAGGTGCAGCGTTGGTATTGGTGCGGCGTGCTGGGCGAGCTGTATGGCGGGGCGATCGAAACCCGCTTCGCCAAGGATTTCCCGGAGGTGATGGAGTGGGTGGCGGGGCAGGGCCCCGATCCGAGCACGGTGTACGAAGCGGACTTCCGCCCGAACCGACTCGACACGATGCGCACCCGCAACAGTGCCGCCTACAAGGGTCTCTACACGCTGTTGCTCAGAGAACAGGCCAAGGACTTCCGCACGGGCCAACCGATCAATGACGCGATCTTCTACGACGACGCGATCGACATTCACCATGTCTTTCCTGCTGTCTGGTGCGAGGCCAACCGCATCGGACCTGATCGGTCCAACTCGATCCTCAACAAGACGCCACAGAGCGCTCGAACCAACCGTGTGATCGGCGGAGCATCCCCCTCCACCTATCTGCCCAAGTTGGAGCGCGCGTACCTGAAGAGCCAGGGTGCGTCTGAGAAATCCTGCACGGTGAACGCCGCAGCCGCCATGGATGAGCTCCTCCAGTCGCACCGCATCAACCCCGACCTGCTCAGGAGTGATGCCTTCGACGCCTTCTACGAACAGCGCCGGCGGGATCTGCTGGAGCTGATTGCCGCGGTGATCGGCAAACCCATCGCCATCGAGAGCCTGCCACCTGATGGAGAAGCAGCTCTGCCTCAGATCGACGAGGACGACAGCGAAGCCAATGAACTGGAGGTTGCGGCATGACCACCACCCTCAGCCAACCCCCAGCGCTTCCCGACATCCCCAGCCCCGGCTCGATCGTCCAGGTGCGCGGCCGGGAGTGGGTGACGTTGCCCCAGAGCCGCACCGAGAAGCAGGACCAGGTGCTGCGGCTGCGGCCCCTGGGCGGCGGGGATCAGACGATCGCCACCCTGTTCTGGCCGCTGGAGGGTGAGCAGGTGAAGCCCGCCAGCTTTGCCCTGCCGGATCCGGCACTGAGCGGCTCCCAGAGCTCGGCGCTGCTGCTGCGCGATGCCCTGCTGCTCAAGCTGCGTGCCGGTGCGGGGCCCTTCCGCTGCCTCGGCAATGTGGCGCTGGAGCCTCGGCCGTACCAGCTGGTGCCGCTGTTGATGGCGCTCAAGCAGGAGGTGAGTCGGGTGCTGATCGCCGATGAGGTGGGCCTGGGCAAAACGGTGGAGGCACTGCTGATCGCCCGCGAACTGCTCGATCGCGGCGAGATCCGCAAGGTCACGGTCATCTGCCCACCGCACCTGTGTGAGAAGTGGAAGAGCGACATGATCCGCCAGTTCAACCTGGCGGCCGAGGTGGTGCGGCCCGGCACCGCCCAGAAGCTGGAGCGGGGATTGCCGGCGGGCAAGTCGATCTTTGATGTGATCCCGTTCACGGTGGTCAGCCTCGATTGGATCAAGAGCGACCGCAACCGCGAGGGCTTCCTGCGCAGCTGCGGCGAGTTCGTGATCGTCGATGAGGCCCACACCTGTGCGGCCCGTAAGGGGGGCGGGCGCCAGCAGCGCTATGAGCTGCTGCGGGGTCTGGCGGCCGATCCGCAGCGCCACCTGGTGCTGCTCACCGCCACACCCCACAGCGGAGACCAGGAGGCCTTCGACAACCTGCTCGGCCTGCTCGACCCGAAGTTTGAAGGTCTCAGCGAGATGCCGGAAGGCCAGCGCCGCAAGGATCTGCGCGATGAGCTGGGCAACTATTTCGTGCAGCGCCGCCGGCTCGATCTCAAGGAGGAGTGGGGCACCGAGGGGGCCGACTTCCCGGATCGCGAAACCCGCGAGGCCACGTACACCCTCAGTGGCGACTGGGGAAAGCTGTTCGATGACGTGCTGGCCTATGCCCGTGAACTCGTGGAGCGGAGCGTTGGCGAAAGCAAGTTGCGCCAGCGGATGAGCTGGTGGGCCGCTCTGGCGTTGCTGCGCTGCGTGAGCAGCAGCCCCGCCGCAGCCTCGGCATCCCTGCGCACCAAGCTGTTCAACCTCCAGAGCGGTACGGATTGCGCCTCCCCAGATGCAGCCTCAGCCTCCAGCGAAGACGAGCTTGCTGATGACCTGGAAGCGATGGCCACGCTCGCCGTTCTCGACGGCGCGGAAGAAGAGTTCAGCGCAGAAGAAGCCGCCCCAGGGGCCGATCTTGCTGATACGGCCGATGCCGGGCTGCTGAAGAATCTGATCGACCGCTCAGATCGCCTGCGCGGCAAGGCCCACGATCCCAAGCTCAAGCAGCTGCTGAAGGAGCTCAAGGGGCTGCTGGCGGAGGGCTTCCGGCCGGTGATCTTCTGCCGCTTCCGGCCCACCGCCCACTACCTGGCGGAGCAACTGCAGGAGGAATTGCCCAAGCGCGCTCAAGTGGTGATGGCCGTCACCGGTGATCTGCCACCGGAGGAGCGGGTGGAACGCATCCGCGAACTGCAGAACGAATTGGCGAACGGCAAGGTGCCGGTGCTGGTGGCCACCGACTGCCTGTCAGAAGGCATCGATCTGCAGCACATCTTCGATGCGGTGATCCACTACGACCTCTCCTGGAATCCCACCCGCCACGAACAGCGCGAGGGCCGGGTGGATCGCTTTGGCCAAGCCCGCAGTGCCGTGCGGGCGCTGATGCTGCACGGCGGCGACTCCAACCCGGTGGATGAGCGGGTGCGGACGGTGATCCTGGAAAAGGAGAAGACGATTCGCAAGGAGCTGGGGGTGAGCGTGCCGATCCCCGGCAACGCCAACACCATCACCCAGGCGGTTCTTGGCGGGATCTTTGGCAAGGCCGCCAAGGTAATTCAGGGGTACCTCAACCTCGGCCTGCCTGGATTCAGTGGTTCGGGATCGGACCTTGATGCCGTGCTTGACGCCGAATGGCAGAGCGCCAAGGAGAACGCCAAAGCCACCCGCACAATCTTTGCCCAGCGCAGCCTCAAGCCAGAGGAAGCCCTGCGCGAATGGGACCGCACCCGCGAATCCCTCGGCAGCGCCGATGCGGTGGAGCGGCTGGTGCTCAACGCCTGCCGCCGCCTGAATCTGCCCATCGGGCCCCTACGGGGCTCTCAAGGGGGTGTTGCACGTGACGGCGATGCGGCTGCTTGCGGCTGGGAGCTCGATCTCACCCGCCTGGAGGACAACCGCCAGGCCCTGAACGAGCGCCTCCGCAGCCACGACCTCGGCGGCAAGCTGCGCCTTAGTTTCCGCTCACCGGCCCGTGACGGCAGCCAGCATCAGAGCAGCCAGCAGCAGGGCTGCCAGCTGCTCAGTCGCTCCCATCCCCTGGTGGTTGAGCTGGCGGATTTCGTTGCCGAGCGAGCCCTCAGCGGCCTGGAGCCAGACCTGGCGGCTCGCGCCTCCGTGATCCGCACCAAGGCAGTGGCCAAGCGCACCCAAGTGTTGGTGCTGCGGCTGCGGCACCAGCTGCACCAGTCGCGTTGGACGGGCAGTCAGTACGAGGCCCTGCCCGATCTGCTTGTGGAGGAATGCCTGACGGCCCGGGTGAATGGCGATGGTCTGGAACCACTGGAGGGTGCCGCTGCCCTGGAGCTGCTGGAAGCCCCAGCCAGCGGCAATATTGATCCGGGGCAACGCCAGCAGTGGCTCCAGGAAGCGGTGGCAGAGATCGATGCCCTGCAGGCCACGCTGGCGGCCTTGGC
>JBILDB010000075.1:0-8879 GCA_044352805.1 Cyanobium sp. | reverse complement strand
GGGCGGCCAGCAGTTGCAGGGGCCAGAAGGCCAGCACCCAGCGGGCCGCCACAATCAAAGCCAGCCGCAACACCAGGGCAAACAGCAAACCAAAATTAAGGGCCTGGCGCTGGCGGGCCGGATCGTGCAATTGGCGGGCGATGGCCGCCAGGGCAATGGCGTTATCGGCGGACAGCACGCACTCCAGGGCCACCAGTAGGGGCAGCAGCAGCACCATTTCGCCCCATTGATCCGCCCCCTCAATCAGGGGCGTCAGGGAGGGCATCGATTCCGCTTCCATCGCAGGGCAGATCGCTCGCAACGGAGCGTCAAAGAGGCACTCTAGGGAGGCCTGCGGAGGGGGGGATGTCAATGGAATTACGGGTTCAGCTGGTCCATGCCGACGGCCAGGTGCGGGTTGTCCATGTCAGCGCCTATGCCGGAGAGCAATTGCTGGGCAGCGCCCTCGGGGAGGCCCCAGATGCCGAAGCCGCCGAAGATCGTGCCCTGCAGCGCTTGATGGCCCGGCTGGCCGCCACGCCAGTGCAGGTCCCCCCAGCCAGCGCCGCGGCCCCAACCACAGCCGTTATCCACAGCCCACCTCCCCCCGCCCCAATCCCCTCGCCAATCCCGAGCGATCACCCCCAGCCGCAGCCCGTCTCAGCAGCCCAGGCCCCCACGGAGCACCCGGCGGCACCCCCCGGCGAGGCCACCTCGTCGCCCCCCGCTCCGATCGCCGCTACCCCAGCGCCCGAAGCTGCGGCGGAGCCGCCGGCCGACCCGGAGGATTGGAGCAGCGAGTTGCTGCATCTTGATCGGGAACTGCAGCGGTTGCAGTGGGGGCGTGCCGAGGAGGAGGTGTATCTGCAGCGGGCCTTTGGCCATCCCAGCCGCAACCGCCTCACTAGCTATGCCGATCTGCTGGCCTACCTGCGGGCCGTTGAAGCCCTGGGCTCCCCCGCCGATCCGGCCGCCGCCGCCGTGCCGATGCGCCGCCAGGACCTGCTCAGCCAGTGTGATGCCCTGCTGCGGCAACTGGGATGGCCCAGGGAGCGAGCCCGGCAATTTTTAGAAAGTCAGCTGCAGGTGTCGAGCCGCCAGCAACTCAGTGACCAGGATCTGCTGCAATTCAACCTTTTATTGGAGGGGGAATTACTGGCGGCAGGTGCATAGCAGAAACTCAAGCAGCACCGAAACGACCCATCAGGCTGGAAGATAAGGCGGTTCCAACCCTTAGACCTGCTGTGATCAACCCGACTAACGCCATCGGGTTGGGTGCTGCCGCCCTGGCGGCCGGGCTCGTTAACGCCCTGGCTGGCGGCGGCTCACTGCTTAGCTTTCCGGCCCTAACGGCCGCCGGCCTGCCGGCTCTGGTAGCCAATCTCACCAACACTGTGGCCCTCATCCCGGGCCACCTGGGGGCCACCCTGGGCCAGCGCCAGCAGTTGCAATCCCAGACAAAGCGCCTGGCCACCCTGCTGCCCGCCGCCGGCCTGGGGGGTTTGGCCGGAGCCCTGCTGTTGCTCCACACCAGTGAAAAGCTCTTTTACAGCCTGGTGCCCTGGCTGCTCTTACTGGGTTCCGGTCTGCTTTGGGCCCAGCAACCGTTGCGCCGCTGGATTGGACAACGGCTGCAGCGCCAAGGCCGCAACACCCCTCCAGAACATCAGGCGATTCTGCCGGTCCTGCTGGCGTCAATCTACGGGGGCTATTTCGGTGCCGGCCTCGGCGTAATCCTGCTGGCGGTGCTGGCCATCACCCTGGAAGACAGCATCACCCGCCTCAATGGGCTCAAGCAGGTGCTTTCGCTTGCCAGCAACAGCACCGCAGCCTGCGTGTTTATTGGCTCCGGCCAGGTGCACTGGGGGGCGGCGGTGCTGATGGCCGCCGGCGCCCTCGTCGGAGGAGCGCTGGGCGGCGGGCTGGCCGGCCAGGTGAACCCCGATACCCTGCGCGCTTTGGTGGTGATAGCCGGGGTGTTCCTGGCCCTATTCTACTTCTTGAGATAAGGTTATTAACGGCACTGAAGCCCTGACGGGGGCGGCAAACACTTGGAACCGTAAGATATGTCATTGTCTTGCTGATTCAAGAAAGTTCATATAATTTGATCTGCTTTGGTTTGTCAATGCCTTGCCTCGATCATGAAATTGGCTGCTTTATGTAAGCTGATTTGAAATGCAAACGAAGTCAGGTTTAAAGTAGTTGTGCCGTTGACTGTTGCAAAGATGTTACACTACAATTCTGGGTAAAAATGTCAAAAAGGTGCAAACAATCCTGGCGATTCACTTGCTTTCCCTATGATGATAATGCAGTTGCACTCCATTCACCATGGCCCTCATTCGCTGGGAACCACTTAAAGAAATCGAAGAGTTGTTTGGCCGTTCCTGGCCGAGGCCGACCATTCGCACCGGCCAATTAATGGGAGTGGGTGATTGGCATCCCCGGGTTGATATCAGTGAGAATGACGGTCAATATTTGGTCAAGGCTGACATACCCGGTGTGGCCAAAGAAGACATCAAGATAACCATTGACAATGATGTACTCACAATTCAAGGCGAACGCAAACAGGAGCAAGAAGAAGAGAACAAGCATTTTCACCGGGTTGAGCGTTTTTATGGCAGTTTTATCCGCAGTTTCACCCTCCCCGATGACGCCGATGCGGCCGCCCTCAAGGCGGCCGCCCAAGAAGGCCAGCTCACCGTCACCATTCCCAAAAAAGTTTCCGCACCCTCGGCCAGCGCCGTTCAGGTGCCGGTGGAATAGCTCCCTGGGTCGATGCAACCTCCCTACCCCCTTTGGGTCAACCGCTATGCAGCCGGCCTTGCCTTGGCTGAGCTGTTCAGCAAAGGACACGGGATCAACAGCGCCCATACCCTGCTGCTGGCCTTGCCCCGGGGGGGAGTGCCGGTGGCGGCGGCGATGGCCAGCCAACTGAACCTCCCTCTGGCAACCTGGTCGGTGCGCAAAATCGTCGATCCAGCCCAAAGCGAAGTGGCGATCGGGGCCATCGCCGCCGGTGGCGCCATAGTGTGGCGTGACGGTGAGCAGGCGGGCCAGTGGGCGGCCATGGCGACCCGGCATGGCTGGCTTCAGAGCCAACAGGAGGAAATGGCTCGGCGTCAGCACCTATTTGGTGACCCTGCGCCCGAGCAGCTCCGTAACCGGCACCTGATTGTGGTGGACGACGGCATCGCCACGGGTATGACGGCCAAGGCAGCCCTGGTGTCCCTTGGCAAGGTTGATGCCGCGTCCCTCAGCCTGGCCATTCCAGTAATCGACAGCAGCGTGGCGCAAGAGCTGGTCCCTCTGGTGGATCGGCTTGACGCCCTGGCCTATGTCACGGACCTCAGCTGCGTGGGCCTTTGGTACCAACATTTTCCCCAGCTCAGCGATAGCGAAGTTCTGGAGTATCTAAAGTCTGCAGCAACCGACAACCCGTCACCTGCATTCTTGCGCCATTCCCTTGGCTTGCCTGGTGCCTAAGATCGGCGTCCCCTCCCTCATATCCAAGGAGCTCCCATGACCGATCTTGGTAAATGTCCGTTCATGGGCAATGCGGGCCATGTCACGGCAGAACGGGGGACTTCAAACCACGACTGGTGGCCTAACCAACTCAACCTCAATCTTCTGCATCAGCACCCTCCGGCAGCTAATCCGCTGGGAGCTGGATATAATTATGCTGATGAATTCAACAAGCTCGATCTCCAGGCACTGAAACAAGATCTGCATGCCTTGATGACTGATTCCCAAGATTGGTGGCCTGCTGACTGGGGGCATTATGGCGGACTGTTTATCCGTATGGCCTGGCACAGTGCCGGCACCTACCGCACCGCCGATGGTCGAGGTGGGGCCGGTGGCGGTAACCAGAGACTGGCACCGATCAACAGTTGGCCCGACAACGGCAACCTCGACAAGGCGCGCCGCCTGCTTTGGCCGATTAAGCAAAAATATGGCAACAGGATTTCCTGGGCCGATCTCATCATCCTCACGGGCAATTGCGCCCTCGAATCCATGGGCTTCAAGACCTTTGGCTTTGGGGGCGGCCGTGTCGATCTCTGGCAGCCGGAAGAAGACATCTACTGGGGTAACGAAAAGACCTGGCTTGGTGATGATCGTTATAGCGGCGACCGTCAACTGGAGAGTCCCCTGGCCGCCGTGCAGATGGGCCTGATCTATGTCAACCCCGAAGGTCCCAATGGCAAGCCGGATCCCGTCGCTTCCGGCCGGGATGTGCGCGAAACCTTTGCTCGCATGGCCATGAACGACGTAGAAACCGTGGCCCTTGTCGCCGGCGGTCATACCTTCGGCAAGGCCCACGGCGCCGGCGATCCCGCCCTGGTGGGTCCCGCTCCCGAAGGCGCCCCCCTACACGAGCAGGGCCTGGGCTGGCACAACAGTTTCGGCAGCGGCAAAGGTATCGATACCATCACCAGTGGTATTGAAGGGGCCTGGAAGCCAAACCCCACTACCTGGGATCAGGGCTATTTCGAGATGCTTTTCACCTATGAGTGGGAATTGGTTAAAAGTCCCGCCGGTGCCTGGCAATGGCTAGCTAAAGATGTCAGGGAAGAGCACATGATTCCCGATGCCCATAACCCCGCCATCAAGCATCGGCCGATGATGACCACTGCTGATCTTTCCCTGCGCTTTGATCCCCTCTACGAACCCATCTCGCGCCGCTTCCATCAGGATCAGCAGGCCTTGGCCGATACCTTTGCCAGGGCCTGGTTCAAGTTGACCCACCGTGATATGGGGCCAAAAATTCTATATCTAGGACCCGATGTTCCAACAGAAGAGCTGATTTGGCAAGACCCCATTCCCCCTGTCGACCATCCCCTGATCGAGGCACCGGAAATCGCCGATCTCAAGGCCCAGGTCTTGGCTTCACCCCTCTCGATTGGCGAACTGGTGGCCACCGCCTGGGCCTCGGCCTCTACCTTTCGTGGTTCGGATAAGCGGGGCGGCGCCAATGGGGCCCGCCTGCGCTTGGCGCCGCAAAAGGACTGGCCCGCCAACCAGCCGGCCCAATTGGCCAAGGTGCTCGGCGTGCTCACGGCGATTCAACAACAGTTCAACAGCCAGGCCAGCGGCGGCAAAAAGGTCTCCATCGCCGACCTGATTGTCTTGGCCGGTAATGCTGCCGTCGAGGCCGCAGCCCAGGCCGGCGGCCACAGCATTGAGGTGCCCTTCAGCCCGGGTCGCACCGATGCCTCCCAGGAGCAAACCGACATCGAATCCTTTGCCGTCCTCGAACCCCAGGCCGATGGCTTCCGCAACTATCAAAAGCAGAACTTTGCGGTTGCGGCGGAGGAGATGCTGCTGGACAAGGCCCAGCTGCTCACCCTCAGTGCCCCTGAAATGACGGTCCTCGTCGGCGGTCTGCGCGTGCTTGGCGCCAGCAGCGATCCTGCGGGCCATGGGGTCTGGACGAATCGGGTCGGCACCCTCAGCAATGATTTTTTCCTGCATCTGCTCGACATGGGCACGGTCTGGGCCCCCACCTCCGAAGCCGCCACCAGCTTCGAAGGACGGGACCGCCGCAGCGGCGCCCTCAAGGGCACCGGCAGCCGCGTCGATCTGGTGTTTGGTTCCAACTCCCAACTGCGGGCGCTGGCGGAGTTTTATGCCCAAAGCGATGCTGCCGAGCGGTTCGTGGCGGACTTCGTCTCGGCCTGGACCAAAGTGATGCAGCTAGATCGCTTCGGGGCCAGCCCACTGCCCAGCTGAAGCTGCCGCTGATTGCTGTCACCGTCTAGGGCCTTGGCCGGGTCCCTTGTCCAGAAGGCGGCACCTGGCTCCTTACAGGATTCAGGTTTTGCCCGGCCATGGCAGGTTGACGCTGAAATTGCCGGTTTTTTTCACGACGACTGGACCACTCCTGGCGCAGCATGGGGCCATGCCTGCCCCTTTCCTTGCCACCGATTCTGGTTGGGCCGCCTTCGGCTCCAGCCTCTCGGCCATCACCCTCGCCGAACTGGGGGACAAGACCTTTTTCATGGCCCTGATCCTGGCGGCCCGCCATCGGCCCCGTTGGGTGTTCATCGGTGCCTTCGCCGCCTTGGTTGCGGTCACCCTGCTGTCCCTGGGCCTGGGTTACGGCCTGCGCACGCTGCTGCCGCCCGCCATCTTGCCGCTGTTGGCGGCCCTGTTGTTTCTGGGCTTCGGCATCAAGTTATTGCTCGATTCTCGAACCATGTCGGCCGATGATGCCGACGCGGAAGAAAGGGACGCCGAGCAGACCATCAATGCCGCCGAATCAGGGCATCCGCTGCACAGCGCCTGGGCCGTGATCCAGGAGGCCTTTGTGCTGGTCTTCATTGCCGAACTGGGAGACCGCACCCAGTTCACAACGATTTTCCTGGCCACCGCACCGGGGTTCACCTTCGCCGGCCTGCTGGCTGGCACCTTGCTCGGCCATGCTTTGGTGACCTGGCTGGCGGTAAGTGCCGGCCGTCTGATCGGTAGGCGCGTGGATGAGCGGCTGCTTTATCAGCTCAGCGGCGGCTTATTTGTGCTTTTTGGACTGGTGGCTCTCATGCAGCTCATATCTTAACTAATGCACCTTGAGCAAGCCAAAAGACTGCCGCAAGGTGAGTGACAAAAGTGCGTTTTGCTCCATTGATTGAGTATCAACGCTTAGCCTTTTCCTCTTAAATGTCGCCTAGCGTCAAGTTCAGTATTTGATGGCTGGCCATGGATCCACTTCAATGTCCATCCCCATCCCCATCCCAATCTCCATCGCAACATGAAGAAGCGGGCACGAGCCAAGCTTTGACTGACTGGCTGGCCCAGTCCAGATCAAATTCCTCGCTGTTGCCGGTTGTGGCTATCAGTAGGGATGGGTGTCTGATTAGCCGTGACCTGTTGGGTCGTTTTGTGGTTCGCCATCGCAACCAACCCGCTGAAGGTTGGCTTGCCGCCAACCTGCCAACAGCCCATGGGCTCTGCCATCAATTATGTGTTAAATATGGCACAAGATTGACAGAACTCTAATGCCGTTTTTACATCAAGGTGCATGCTGGGGCAAAGATTGATCTATGGCTTTACCTTGATTGAACTGACGCCTGGCCATGCTCGGCTTTGTTATTGGCGTTTTGGTTGAGGCCTTCAGCGGTCAGGTCATTCTGGCCCAGATCGGCCTGGGATCCTTGCTACCCCACCACTGAGCCCTGGGCGGCTAGCCGTACCCCGACCCCCTCGACTCTCTAGCTGAGGGGAGGCTGCACTATGGCGTTGTGGGGGAGGTCCCCTGGGTTCTCCCCCCTATTCCCACCCCTAACCAAGGAGTTGCCGATGACCTGTTCCTGTTCCACCCCCCTTAGCCGCCCCAGTGCTTCCTCCCCCTCCAGCTGCCCCTGCGGCTGTGGTTGCGACAGCACCTGTCAGTGCCGTCAGGGCAAAAGTTGCGACTGCGGCTGCGGCTGCGGCCGTAGGGGTCGCTCCCGCTGAGAGCCTGGCGGGCCCCATCCACCTTGGGGCACCCATACCCAGAGGCCCCTCCGCTCGGAGAGCCTCCGGCTGGATCAGCTCCACCAGAATCAGTCGGCCTGAGTCCGCACGGATCCGATTTGGCACCCCACCACGTATGGCCTCCGGCCGACTGCGTCTACATCAAAAACCGCGAACGACTACTCAATGAAAATGTGATGGTGGATTACTCAAATCATGCTGGTATCGCAGCAATTGCCTTTAACGATCTCTTGTCGCGACACACATTATGGAAAGTTGAGAATCATCCTGATCCGGGTCTATCCCAGATGCACGCTGAACCATCCTCACAAAAGCAGTGTTTGAGCCTCGGCTACCCTTGAAGACATCTGCATTAGCGACATGTCCGTGGGGATAAAGCTTAACGTTGAAGCCCATGGGCTCAAGAACATTTAAATACATCTCGCGCGTTATGCCATCTCCAGGAAACCGATTATGAAGCTCTGTCTTGCGGCGACAAGCCTGCTGTGAAAACGAACTATATTTCCATGATCGTGGTGATTGATTACTACCTCTTGCGAATGGAATGAATGATCGCACGCGACGAAGAAAACTTCCAAGTATGCTGAATTGATGATCATGCTTGAGAGGATCTTCGTCAGTAACCAAAAGGCCTCCAGGCTTGACCAAGCGTGCCGCCTCCGCAAGAACAGCTGCCATATCATCAACATGATGAAGAGTTGCATTGGCAGTCACCAGATCTGCAAAACCAGACATGAGTGGTGTGTTATGGACGTCAGACAGCAATGCAGTATAGCCAAGATCACGGGCATTAAGCAGGGCGCCTTCGCTAATATCGACACCTATAAGAAGCTTCGGATTACCATCCACACAGCGAAACAGATTGCCAGGTCCACAACCTAAATCAACGACCACTTTATCATCCCAGCTACCCGTTGCGGCACGCCATCTCTCACCGATTCGAGAGCGATAATTCTCACTTTCGAAATACATAGGTCCCCAATTTGGATGGGAAAAGAACCAAGAATTAGCCTCCATTCCTGGAGTCATTGATGCAATTGACTCGATAAAGATGCTATCCGAACTGCACTCAAGAATCGTTCCTGGCTTCAGGTATTGCAAAAGTTGGCTGCTATCTTCACTTGTCATCAATAGTGCGTAAACTTAGGGGCTGTTCACCAAAATCGGTGAGAGCAAATGGAATCATTGGGAACTATACACCCAGCTGCCCTTGCACTAGCCGCAGGTCCTCTCAGCGCCGCCATTGCTGATGATTGAGTTCCCCTACCGATCCGTTTGTGCCGGATCGGCGCTGGCCACTTGCAATGAAAATGATTCGCATTGCTTGGAAGCAGATTTTCCGTAAAGAGTTTGCTGAAACTCCTGCCAAACCTGCGAAGGTGGCTCATCGATCGATGGCCGCCGCACCACCAGGCACGAGGGTTACGCTA
>JBILDB010000376.1:0-2690 GCA_044352805.1 Cyanobium sp. | reverse complement strand
CCCATTTCCACCACCTGCACCCGCACCCTGAACCCCAGCCTCAAATCTCCTTTCTTGCCCCTAGCCCCAACACTCATCCGGCCCAATAACCCCATAACGCCCAGTACCCATCCAAGCCCAACCCCATGCTTTTCCACCCCCCTCCCACCGAAGCCGAGTTCCGCTATTGGCACGCCCAAGCCCGGCAGCATGAGCAGGCTGCCAGGCTGTCTGGCCGGGCCCAGGTGCAAGCGGAACTCCCCCGCGGTCAGCGGGAGGTGTTTCAGGTCAAGATCGTGCTGGAGGGCAGCAAGCCGCCCATTTGGCGGCGGGTGCTGATCCCCGCCAATCTTCTGCTTCCCGATCTTCATGGGGTGGTCCAGCTTGCGATGGGCTGGCACGCCTCCCATCTCTATCACTTCATGGTGGGTCTCAGGTCAGAGGGTTTGCGTTTCTATGGCGATCCTGATCCGCTCGATATCGACCTGATCCAGCAGGCGGAGGGCATTTTTATCAATGATCTGAATGTACCGATCGATCACCTGCTGGTGAACCGCAAAGACTGGATTCGCTACGAATATGATTTCGGCGACGGCTGGATTCATCGCCTCACCCTGGAAGATATCCATGTCCAGCCCCTCAAACTAGCCCGTTTACCGCGTTGTCTGGCCGGTAAACGGGCCTGCCCACCGGAAGATTGTGGTGGCGTGCCTGGCTATGAACAGGCCCTGGCAATTCTGGCCGATCCAGCCCACCCCGAGCACCAGGAGCTGCTCACCTGGATCGGCCCCTTCGACCCGCATCGCTTTGACTTGGAGGCTGTCAATGCTGATCTCGTCGAGTCGTTTGATGCTCCTGCGGCGGCAGCTGGGGCGCGGCCTGCTGCTGCTCCTCGGCTTCGCCGGCCTTCACCTCCAGGGCCTGCTCGATCACCCGATCGGTGAGGGCATCGAAGTAAGCGGCCAAGGTGCTCTGCAGTTCCTGGAATTCCGGCCAGAGGGTGTCGTTGACAAAACTGCGGCTCAGGCGGGCCATCACGGTGGTGCGCCGCTGGCCGCGATAGCGGTAGGGCTGGATGCCATAGCGACGCATCAGGGCCACAAACAAATGCCGCGACCATTGATCCGTCAGCGTGAAGCGAAATTCGACCGGCGGCTCCTCGCCGGCCATCTGCTCCAGCCGGGCCTTGATCCGCTCCCGGGCCCGTTCGGCGGCAACCCGCTCCCCTTCGCAGCCGGCCCGGGCGAACAACGCCTCAATCCGTCGCAGCTTCTCCACCAGCTGCTCCTCCGGGCTGCCGGGCGGGGCGTTGCGACTGGCGTAGGGGCCGGCGGGGCCGCCAAAACCCTGGTTCGCCTGGCGGGCCGCCTGGCGCTGGGCATTCGTTTGGCCCGAGTTGCTGCTGCTGCGGCGGCCGATGGCTGCTTCGGCGGATGGGGCCCCAGGGTAAGAGGGCCCTCGAGCCAGCCCATCCTTTAATCCTCTGTTGGGATCCCTCGTCTCTTCACCGTGCCCCCATCCACGCCAGGCTCTGGCTCCATCTCAAGCCCACCCCTGCGGCCTGGCCAGCGGCCAACGGCAGCCATCGAGCCCCGTTGGCCAGCCATTCTGGCGGTGCTGGTCATGGGGGGCCTGCTGATGGCCTTGCCCAACCGCTTTCGGCTCGTGCCGGTGGGAGTGGATGCGGCCTTCATGCTGGTTGGCGTGCTGCCCATCCTGGCGGTGGCCCTTACGGGCGGAGCGCGGCGCTCGTTGACCTGGGAAAGGAAGCTGGTTTCGGCCTTTCTGATCGCCTCGATGGCAATGGAAAGCGCCAACCTGTTCAAGTTGGTCATGACCCTGTTGTTCGGCGGCGATCAATTGGGCGCCCGGGAACTGCTGGCCTCCGGCCTGGCCCTTTGGGTCAGCAATGTCATCCTCTTTGCTGTCGCCTACTGGCATGGCGACCAGGGCGGACCCGAGTTAAGGCGCCAGGAACATGCGCCGCAAGCGGACTGGCATTTTCCCCAACAGGATCTGCCGGAAGCGGGGGGCGACTCCTGGCGGCCTGGCTTTCTGGACTACCTGTTTTTGGCCTATTGCAATGCCACCGCCTTCAGCCCCACCGGCGCCGTGCCGCTCAGGGGCCGCGCCATGGTGCTGATGATGGCCGAGAGCGCCGTTTCATTGATCACACTGGCGGTGATCGCCGCCCGCGCCATTAACATCCTCGATAACTAAGGTCTCGATAACCAAAGACTCGATAATTAAGGCCTAGTTTGCTATAATATGAATAACAAAATTGTCAGCAGCAAGGTAAGAGTGCTGCCGATGCGATCGCAAAACCTATGAATTTACAAACTTACCATTTCTTATAAGGAAGGAATTTGCCATTCATGGTCACGACGACACGGTCTCCCGCCGCTGCAACTTCTTTGTCCACCGTGAGTGTGAAATCAATCGCCGACATGATGCCATCACCAAATTTTTCCTGGATCACGTCCTTGAGGGGCAGTCCATACACCTGCAGAATTTCGTAGAAGCGATACAGCAGCGGATCGGTCGGAATCAACGGATCCAGGGCCCCCTTCATGGGGTAAGACGTCAGGGTCTGGGCCACTTCGGGCTCCAGACCCAGGGCCTCGATCAACACCGCCGCCTCCTGCTCTGAGGCGGTGGCTTGGCCGTGCAGCAGGCTGGCCACCCAGACTTCATCCCGGCCGAGGCGTTCG
>JBILDB010000074.1:0-8885 GCA_044352805.1 Cyanobium sp. | reverse complement strand
GCCATCTGTTCGATCGACGGCAACCGGGGCTTGCTCACCTACCGGGGCTATCCCCTTGAGCAGCTGGCCCAGAACAGCAGCTTTCTCGAAACGGCCTATCTCCTGATCTGGGGCGAGCTGCCGACAATTTTTCAGTTGCGGGATTTTGAACACGATGTGCAGATGCACCGGCGGGTCAGCTTCCGCATTCGGGACATGATGAAATGCTTCCCGGCCTCGGGCCATCCGATGGATGCCCTCCAGGCCAGTGCCGCCTCCCTGGGACTCTTCTATTCGCGCCGCGCCCTCTACGACCCGCAGTACATCGTCGATGCGGTGGTTCGGCTGATCGCCAAGATTCCCACCATGGTGGCGGCCTTTCAATTGATTCGCAAAGGCCAGGATCCGATTCAACCCCGCGATGATCTGCCCTATGGCGCCAATTTTCTTTACATGCTCACCGAGCGGGAACCGGACCCCCTGGCGGCCCGCATCTTTGATGCCTGCCTGATTCTCCACGCCGAACACAGTCTCAACGCCAGTACGTTCAGCGCCCGGGTCACCGCCAGCACCCTCACCGACCCCTATGCGGTGGTGGCCTCGGCGGTCGGCACCCTGGCGGGTCCTTTGCATGGAGGCGCCAACGAGGATGTGCTCGACATGCTCGACCAAATTGGCTCTGTGGAGGAGGTCGACTCCTGGCTGGATCGGGCCATCGCCCAGAAGCAGAAAATCATGGGCTTCGGACACCGCGAATATCGGGTCAAGGATCCCCGGGCGGTCATCCTGCAGGGGCTGGCCGAAGAATTGTTCCAGCGTTTCGGCTACGACAATATGTATGACGTGGCTCGACGCCTGGAGGCCGTGGCCGCTGATCGACTGGGCCCCAAGGGCATTTTCCCCAACGTAGACTTCTATTCAGGACTGGTGTACCGCAAGCTCGGCATCCCCCGCGACCTCTTTACGCCGATCTTCGCCATTGCCCGCACCGCTGGCTGGTTGGCCCACTGGCGCGAGCAGCTTGGAGCCAATCGTATCTATCGTCCCAGCCAGATCTACACCGGCTCCCTCGAGCGGGCCTGGGTCCCCCTTGAGCAGCGTCCCGCCGCGACCTAAGGTCCCCAGCGGATTCCCCCAGATCCACCAGGAGTTGCCACGATGCTTTCGAACACGGTTGTGACTGAGGGACTCCCTTCCATGGGTCTTGATCTCCAGAGCAGTTTCATCGAGGCCCTCGGAGGCCTGGGCTTGGGACCGGGCCTGGCCCGCCTGCTGTGGCTGCCCCTGCCCATGCTCCTGGTGCTTGTCGCCGCCGTTGTGGGGGTGTTGGTCAACGTCTGGCTGGAGCGCAAAATCTCCGCCGCTGCCCAGCAGCGCATCGGACCGGAGTACGCCGGTGCCCTGGGGCTACTGCAGCCCTTGGCCGATGGCCTCAAGTTGCTATTCAAAGAGGACATCATTCCGGCTCGGGCCGACGGCCTGCTGTTCACCTTGGGTCCGGTCTTGGTCTTGGTGCCGGTGATCCTTTCCTGGCTGGTGGTTCCCTTTGGTCAGAACCTGCTGATCAGCAATGTGGGGGTCGGTATTTTCCTTTGGATTGCCCTCAGCAGTATTCAGCCGATCGGCCTGTTGATGAGCGGCTATGCCAGTAACAACAAATATTCTTTGCTTGGAGGTCTCCGGGCAGCTGCCCAGTCGATCAGTTATGAGATTCCCCTGGCCCTGGCGGTGCTGGCCATCGTGATGATGAGTAATTCGCTCAGCACCGTTGACATCGTCAACCAACAGACCGGAGCCGGCATCCTCAGCTGGAATATCTGGCGCCAGCCGATTGGCTTTGTGATTTTTTGGATCTGCGCCCTGGCCGAATGTGAGCGGCTTCCCTTCGACCTTCCTGAAGCGGAAGAAGAATTGGTGGCGGGCTACCAGACCGAGTATTCCGGCATGAAGTTTGCCCTGTTTTATTTGGGCAGTTACATCAATCTTGTCCTCTCGGCCCTGCTGGTTTCGGTTCTGTACCTAGGCGGCTGGGGTTTTCCCGTGCCTGTCGAATGGCTGGCGAGCTTGATTGGTCAATCGGTGGATGCCCCCCTAGTCCAGTTGATCACCGGTGCTGTCGGCATCGTTATGACGATCCTCAAGGCCTATCTACTGGTTTTCTTCGCCATCCTGTTGCGTTGGACCGTGCCCCGGGTTCGTATCGATCAGCTTTTGGATCTGGGCTGGAAGTTCCTGCTGCCCATCGCCCTGGTGAATCTGCTGATTACGGCTGCCCTCAAACTGGCTTTCCCCTCCTTCTTCGGCGGCTGAAGCCCCGACAGGCCAGCAACTCGGCCATCATGACCTGACAGTTTTCTCCCAATCCTCCGTTCTGCCCTGCCATGTTCGGTTTTCTCAGCAAAGTTGGTGATTACACCCGCGATGCCGTTGGTGCGGCCAAGTACATCACCCAAGGCCTGGGGGTGACATTTGATCACCTGCGCCGCCGTCCAGTCACGGTGCAGTACCCCTACGAAAAGTTGATTCCCTCAGAACGCTACCGGGGGCGCATCCACTACGAATTTGACAAGTGCATTGCCTGTGAGGTCTGTGTTCGGGTCTGCCCAATCAATTTGCCCGTTGTCGACTGGGTGATGAATAAGGCCACCAAGAAAAAGGAACTCCGTAATTATTCGATCGATTTTGGTGTCTGTATTTTTTGTGGTAATTGTGTTGAATATTGTCCCACAAACTGCCTCTCGATGACCGAAGAATATGAATTAGCAGCTTACGATCGCCACAGCCTTAATTATGACAATGTTGCCCTCGGTCGCCTGCCTACTAGCGTCACATCAGATCCGGCGGTCTTCGCCCTCAAGGAGTTGACCTATCTTCCCAAAGGTGTAATGGATCCCCATGGGGTCTCGCCGTCTGCTCCGCGGGCCGGCAGACTTCCCACCCAGGTGATTGCCGCCGAAGCCTCCGAGCCCTCCTGATGACTGTCGCTTCCACCACGCAGCAAGTCTGCTTCGTGATTCTCTCATCCACCTTGGTGCTTGGCTCCTTGGCGGTGGTTTTGCTGCCCAATATTGTTTATTCCGCTTTTCTGCTGGCCGGTGTCTTTCTTTCGGTCGCTGGTCTTTATCTGCTGCTCAATGCCAGTTTCGTCGCAGCGGCCCAGGTCTTGGTCTATGTCGGTGCCGTCAACGTTCTGATTCTTTTCGCCATCATGTTGGTGAACAAAAAGGAGAACATGGCGCCCATCCCCGGCATGGCCTTGCGCCGATTCCTTTCCGGTGCGGTATGCGCCGGTCTGTTGGGGCTGTTGATCAGGGTGGCGTTTACAACTCCTTGGGCCTTGCCCGGTCCCACCCCCGTTGGGGAAGACGCCACGATCCGTATCGGAGAGCACCTTTTCAGCGACTATCTGCTTCCGTTTGAACTGGCTTCAGTGCTGCTGTTGATGGCCATGATTGGTGCCATTGTGTTGGCCCGGCGTGATGTTTTCAGCTCCGACATCATTACCGGCGAGCCAGCCGACCAGGTTTTGATCGAAAAGGAGCGTAGCCCCATGCTCCTCGAGCCCACCGATTCAGCGCCCCTCCGGAGTTCACCATGACCGCCGATGCCATTCCCCTCCAGGCCTTTCTCACCGTCGCAGCTTTTCTCTTCTGCATTGGCGTCTGGGGACTGATCAACAGTCGCAATGCGGTGAGAGTGCTGATGAGTATCGAACTGATGCTCAATGCGGTCAACCTCAACCTGATGGCCTTTTCCAACTATCTCGATGGCCAGCTGGTGCGGGGCCAGGTCTTTGCCATTTTTGTCATTACCGTGGCGGCAGCCGAGGCTGCGGTCGGCTTGGCAATTTTGCTCTCCCTTTATCGCAACCGCGAAACGGTGGATATGGAGCGATTCAATCTCCTGCGCTGGTGAACGCCTTTATGTAGTCCTGATCCGGTAGGTCGCCCCATGGAGCTCCGTCGACTCTGGTTGATCTCACGCCAGGGCAGTCAGGTTTCCATGGCCGAGGCCCAGCGCTGTGCTGATGAGTTGGCCGGGGAAGGTGTCCAAGTCGTCCTTGCTCAAGCCGGTCCAACCGCCCAAGATTTGCCTGAGCTGCTAGCTGCTGAGTCTCCCCCTTTGCCCCAGCTGGCCCTTGTCTTTGGTGGCGATGGCACCGTTCTTGGGGCGGCTCGCTACCTGGCCCCCTGGGGGGTTCCCTTGCTCAGTTTCAACGTGGGCGGCAGCCTTGGTTTCCTCACCCATGATCGGCGCCTGCTGCGTCCAATGGGAGAGGCCGGAAGCATGGGTCTTTGGCGCCGTTTACGGGAAGATCGCTTCGCTATCGACCGTCGCATGATGCTTGAGGCCCGCTTTGAAAGCGATGGGGTCCATGGCGCCCTCAACGATTTTTACTTTCGGCCCTGCCTTGAAGATGTGGCCCCCACCTGCTGCCTGGAGTTGGCGATTGACGGTGAAGTCGTAGATCAATATCGCGGTGATGGTTTGATTATTGCCACCCCCACCGGTTCGACCGGCTATGCCATGGCTGCCGGTGGCCCGATTCTCCATCCCGGCATCGAGGCAATTGTGGTGATTCCCATCTGTCCGATGAGTCTCTCCAGCCGTGCCGTGGTCGTTCCGCCTGGATCCCGCCTCACGGTCAGGCCCCTCGGGGAGGGTGGTCGTCGCGTCAGGCTCTGGAAGGATGGAGCGCAGGCCAGGGTTCTAGAACCCGGAGATCATTGCGTCCTGCAAAAAAGTCAGCACCAAACCCGTTTCCTGCAGCTGGAGCAGAGCCCATCTTATTACCGCACCTTGACCCACAAACTACATTGGGCCGGCAGTTTATTGGACTCGGAGCCCCCTGTTGCCCCCGAGGAGGCTGCGCCCCCCCTGTCTTGAGGCCCCATCCTCAACATCTGCCCCTGGTTCCATGCCTCTGGAAATCGAACGACGTTTTCTTGTTGTTGGCGAGGGCTGGCGGGAGCACTGTCTCTGGCAGGTAGATATTTGTCAGGCCTACTTGGTGCGCCAGGCTGACGGCCTCACCCTGCGGGTGCGAACTAGCCAGGGGCAATCGGATCCGACACCTCAAGCCTGGCTCACCCTCAAGGCAATTCCACCTGGGGGCCCCTCGGCGCCAGCCCTCGTCCGCCTCGAATATGAGTACACGATTCCCTATGGCGATGCCCTTGAGCTCCTGGACCTCGCTCCCGAGCGGTTGCACAAACAGCGTTATGGGTTAAATCTTCCAGGCGGAGCATGGGTTCTGGATGTGTTTGCCGGCAGCAATGCTCCCTTGGTGGTGGCTGAAGTTGAATTGGGAGACCCCGATGAGATCCTCAATTTGCCTGCTTGGTGTGGTGAGGAACTGACGGGTCGCCATCAGTTGAGTAATGCCGCTTTAGCCAGACATCCTTTGCAGCAGTGGAGTGAGGCGGAACTTAGGGAGCTGTTGCCGTCCTTCCATGTCAGAACTGGGAAGGGGGAGGGTTAATATGGCAACAATTGAAACCATCTCGGCAAATTTTACCATTATCCATCGCCCAATTTAGTAGGGCAACTCTATTTTTTGCACCGGTTTTCGTAAAGATATTGCTGACATGATTGTCGACGGTTCGTTTGCTGATCATCAGCGTGCTTGCGATTTCTTGATTAGTCTGACCGGTGGCCAGCAGTTCAATAATTTCAAGTTCCCGGCTTGAGATGTCCTGGCGCCCATCCCATTGATCTACTTTTACGCCAGTCTGATGTTCTGCCCTGATCAGGTCAGGGACTTGGCCTGCGCCAGCCCGAAGATTGTCATCTCTGCTGCGGGGGGCCATGGACTATCAGCAGTTATTTCTCACTTTAGGCCCGCTTGGGGGGCATGATGGGCAGCAAAGCATCGATCCCGTTGTTAGAGGAGGTTCTGGCCCGCGGCGGATTCGCCATCACCGCCGAGGTGACCCCGCCACGAGGGGCTGATGTGTCGCGCACCCTGGCGGCCGCAGCCCATTTGCTTGGCCGCGTCCACGCGGTGAATGTCACCGATGGCAGCCGGGCCATGATGAGGATGTGCAGCCTGGCCGTTTGTCGACGCCTATTGGATGTTGGCATTGAGCCGGTGCTGCAATTGACTTGCCGCGATCGCAACCGCCTGGCCCTGCAAGCCGATTTGCTTGGGGCCCATGCCCTGGGAATTCGCAATGTGTTGTGTCTGACGGGGGATCCCGTTCGTAGCGGTGACCAGCCCAAGGCTCGTCCGGTCAATGATCTTGAAGCGGTCCGTCTACTACGCCAGGTGCAGGCCTTCAATGCCGGTGAGGATCCGGTCAAGGGATCCCTTCCCGATGGGGCCACTGCCCTGTTTGCGGGCGGGGCGGCCGATCCCCATTCGGCCAGCTGGAGCGCACTCAAGTCCCGGATCACCAAAAAGCATGCGGCTGGGGCGCGTTTCATTCAAACCCAGATGGTGATGGATCCTGAGCCCCTGCGTCGCTTCGTTGAGGAAATCACGGCTCCCCTAGGCCTGCCGGTTTTGGCGGGTGTGTTTTTACTGAAGTCCGCGCGTAATGCCCACTTCATTAATCGTGTTGTACCAGGCGCCTGCATTCCTGAGGGTCTGATTTTGCGCTTGGAGGAGGCCCAGGACCCTGCGGCAGAAGGTGTCAAAATCGCCGCCGAGCAGGTCGAGCGCTTTCGTCCCCTAGTCCAGGGGATTCATTTAATGGCTGTGCGCGCCGAAGAAAGGATCCCAGAAGTCCTGAGCCAGGCCGGCATTTCTAGCCTTGATGTCTTGGCCTGATTTCAACTTGCCTTTAAGGCAATGTCGGTTCCCAATAACTCGGCCAGGGCTTTCTGCTGCGGAGAAGGAGCCGCTACATCCTGCCTGCGGACGTCGGTGATCAACCAATCCAGGGAGGCTTCCTGTAAGTCAAAGTGGTCGCCGTTACGGTCAACGCAATAGCGGCCATAAACAAGTTTCTCGACCAGCCTCACCCCAGGTCCAATTCTGGAGTAGTCAAAAATAATGGAATTATCGATCGTTGCACCTTCGCATATATGGCAGCTTGGGCCAATCATCGCGGGACCAATGATGGTGGCTCCGTCCTCAATTTTTGTCATGCCACCAACGTAGATCGGACCATCAACATTGATCTTGTCCCAGTTCGCGGCCACATTAAGTCCCGTAAAGATGCCCGGGCGTACCTCGACTCCAGGCACCTGTACTTGACGCACATCTCCTTGCAGAACACTGCGGATAGCCTGCCAGTAATCGGGTACCTTGCCGATGTCAACCCACTCAAATTCCATGGGTAGCGCAAAAAATGGTGCCCCGGCTTCAACCAGTTTGGGGAATAGCTCAGAACCGATGTCAAAAGGCTCGCCGCTGGGGATGAAATCAAATACTTCGGGTTCGAAAATATAGATACCAGTGTTTATCATGTCACTGGCGGCGTCTTCGACGCTAGGTTTTTCCTGAAAGCTCAGCACCCGGCCATCAGGATCGGACACCACTACCCCATAACTGCTGACTTGATCCGGAGGGACCCGTTTGGTGATCAGGCTGGCCATGGCACCCTTTTCCTTATGGCGTCGAACCGCTTCACCTAGATCTAGGTCGATCAAGGCGTCCCCACAAAGCACGACAAAAGTGTCATCGAAGAAGGGTTGAAAATCCTGAATTCTCTTTAAACCACCTGCGGATCCAAGGGCATCACCAATGAGTTTGCCATCTTCGATACGGCCTTCAAAACTATAAGCAATCTGAACACCAAAGCGTTGGCCGTCACGAAAATAGTTTTCGATCTCCTCAGAAAGGTGGGAGACATTTACCATGATCTGGTTGAATCCATGCTGGCGAAGCAGTTCCAGCAGAAATTCCATCACTGGTTTCTGCATTATGGGAATCATCGGTTTGGGCGTCGTGTGGGTGATTGGCCGCACCCGGGTTCCCTTGCCAGCCGCCAGGATCATCGCCTTCATTGGCGTTCGGCTCTTCATTAGTGAGCGTCGATATTAGGCAAGTTCATCAGGCTGCCTGCCTTTTTAGAGCCGGCCCAGCATCTGACCCCTCCCCAAGCGGAGACCAGGCTGCGGAGTCGGCCGGCTCGACCCGCCTCAGGTTCAGGGGGCCAAACAATCCCTGCTCCTGGAGCAGATCCACTTTCCCTTGGGCGCAAAGAAAAAGGAGGGCCCAGAACACGCCAACCCTGTCCCGGTCAAGGTCCTCAAGCGGATCCTTGTCTTGCTCTGCTTCCCAGGCTCCCACTAGCTGGTCAAATCCCAGCCATTGGCCGCTGTCGGCCAGGGGCCAGGATTGGAGAAAGCAACCAAGGGCTGCGGTGGTTTCCGGCAGTTTTTCCCGATGGGCCAGGGCCGTGACTTGGGCAATGGCGGCCTTGTCGCTATATCGGCTACTGCGTTGCTTCTGGCGGGGCCTGGCCGGCTCTGATTCCAGTCTCTCGGCGATTTCCTCAAGCTGGCGAATCAATTCGCCCAGGGTGATCGGTCGCTGTAGGGGTGGCGGGGCGACTGGCCTGCGGCTCAGGTGCCTTTCGGGCCGCCGCGGAAACTCCAGCAGGCCGGTGCTCCAGTCCGTCCCGTCGTCCTCACCCTCCAAGGCCTCCTCCAGCAACGGTTCTGGAGGCAATGTGCTGCTTTCGAGCACTTCCGCCTTCAGGGCAACCAGCACCGATGCAGCGAGGAAGGCCTCGCTGGTTTCAGCCAGATCAAATTCATAACTTCCCCCCTTGATTGCCGCGATCCGAGGGGCCTGGATCCGTTGGTGTAATTGGTCCAAGAAGCCATCGACAACGGCTATAACATCCACATCCCAGGGGTCAATCTCCCCCCGCACGGCGGCGTCCTGTAGCAACCGGATGGCAAGCCTGGCGCCCGCTTCTGCCAATGGTGGCTCAACTCCAGGCTTGCGGTAG
>JBILDB010000375.1:0-2701 GCA_044352805.1 Cyanobium sp. | reverse complement strand
CGCCGCGAAACACCAGGCTGAAGGCCGTGGAGCCGATCAGGATGGCGATCACCATCGCCGTGGTGCGCACGGTGGAATCGCTCACCTGCCGCAGGGCGGCGCGGCTGAAGCCCCCCTGGGCGGCGGCTAGGGCCATGGCGCCCACCGCCCCGAGCACCCCGGCTTCAGTGGGGGTGGCAATGCCGAAGAAGATGCTGCCGAGCACCAGCAGGATCAGGATCAGGGGCGCCGCCAGCACATTCACCAGCCCCCTGGCCGTCAGCGGCGGCAGGCCGGTGGTGTCCAGCGGCGGCGCCAGCTCCGGCCGCAGGGCGCTGATCACCACCACGTAAAGGGCGAAGGCGCCGCTCATCAATAGCCCCGGAATCAGCGAGCCGACAAACAGCTCGCCCACCGGCACCCCCAGCTGGTCGCCCAGCACCACGAGCACAATCGAGGGCGGGATGATCTGGCCCAGGGTGCCGGAGGCGGCGATCACCCCGGTGGCCAGGGATTTGTCGTAGCCGGCGCGCAGCATCGCCGGCAGGGAGATCAAGCCCATGGTGGTGACCGTGGCGGCGATCACGCCGGTGGTGGCCGCCAAGACCGTGCCCACGATCACCACCGCCAGGGCCAGGCCGCCCCGCAGGCGCCCCATCAGCCGGCCCATGGTTTCCAGCAGCCGCTCGGCGATGCCCGATTGCTCGAGCATGGCGCCCATGAATACAAACGCCGGGATCGCCAGCAGGGTGAGGTTGCCCATGATCCCGAAGATCCGCTGGGGCAAGGCCGCCAAAAAGGAGGCGTCGATGACGCCAAGGGCCGTGGCCAGGGCGGCGAACAGCACGGCGACCCCCCCCAGCCCGAAGGCCACCGGATAACCGCTGAGCAGGGCCACCACCAGGGCGAGAAACATGCCCGGGCCGAGGATCTGGCCGGGCTCCAGGGTGATCACCCAGCCCAAAACTTCGATTTCCATGCCTCAGCCCTCCCCGCCGTGGTCGGGGCTGGTCGGTGGCCGGCCGTGCAGCAGCCGGATGGCCTGGGCCACCCCCTGCAGCCCCAGCAACAGAAAGCCCAGGGGGATCAAACTTTTGACCCAATAGCGCGGCAGGCCGCCCGGATCGGGGGACACCTCCCCCAGCTGCCAGGAGCGCAGGGTGGGCGCCACCGAGGTAATCAGCACCACAAGCGCAAAGGGCAGCAGCAAACCCAGGGTGGCGGCCAACTCCACCCGCCCCTTGCGCCGTGGACTCCAACGGCTTTGCAGCACATCCACCCGCACGTGGTCGTCGGTTTGGAGGGCGTAGCCGAGGGCCAGCAAAACCATCAGGTCGAACAGATGCCACTGGCCTTCGATCAAGGCGTTGGAGCTGAGGTTGCGGCCCACGGCCAGGCCGACATAGCGGCCCACCACATTCCAAGTGCCCAGGGCGAGCATCAGCAGCAGGGCCCAGCGGGCCAGCCGGGCCGCCAGCCGGTTGAGGGCATCGATGCGATCAGCCCAGCTCAACCAGCCCCTCATGGCGCCCCCTTGGCCTCGCCGAAGGCGAAGCGGGCGTAGGAAAACTCATTGACCCGATTCCAGGCAAAGACGTCTTGGCGGAAGGTCCGCCATTGCTCGTACACACGCTTGAAGGTGGCATCCTTGGCGCTGTCGGCCAGGATCTGATCGGTGGCCTCGCGGGCCGCCTGGAGGATGGGTTCGCCGTAAAATTTCAACTGGGTGCCGCCCTTGATCAGCCGCTGCAGAACCGTGGCGTTGAGGGCGTCGTAGCGGCTGAGCATCAGCCCGTTGGCCTCCTGGCTGGCGGCGGCGAACATGGCCTGGTATTCGCTGGGCAGGCGGCTCCAGGCCTGGAGGTTGACCAGGGCGGTGAGGGTGGGGCCCGGCTCCCACCAGCCCGGGTAGTAGTAGTAACGCGCAGCTTTATTTAGGCCGAGCTTCTCGTCGTCGTAGGGGCCGGTCCATTCGGCGGCATCGATGGCGCCCCGATCCAGCGCCAGGAAGATCTCACCGCCCGGCAGCACCTGCACGTTCACCCCCAAGGCGGCCATCACCTTGCCGCCCAGGCCCGGGATGCGCATCTTGAGGCCCTGCAGGGAGGCCAGACCCTCCAGGGGCCGCTTGAACCAGCCGCCCATCTGGGCGCCAGTGTTGCCCGCCGGGAAGCTGCGCACGCCGAAATCGCTGTAGAGCCGATCGATGGCCTCCAGGCCGCCGCCCGCGTAGAGCCAGGCGTTTTGCTGCTGGGCCGTGAGGCCGAAGGGCACGGCGGTGCCGAAGGCCAGGGCGGGGTTTTTGCCGAGGTAGTAGTAGCTGGCCGTGTGGCCGCACTCCACCGAGCCGTTTTGCACCGCTTCCAACACCTCCAGGCCGGGCACCAGCTCACCGGCGGCGAAGGGCTGGATCAGAAAGCGACCAGCGCTCATCTCGCGCACCCGCCGACTGATCGTTTCCGCGCCGCCAAAGATCGTGTCCAGGGAGTGGGGCCAGCTGGTGGCCATCCGCCAGCGCACCAGGGGCAGGGCCGAGCCCGCCTTGACATCGTCCGCCCGGCGGATGCGGCAGGAGGCCAGCACCCCTGCGGTGGAGGCCACTGCAGCGGCGCCGAGCAGTCGCCGACGCTGCGGGGAGAAGTCAGGCATGGCCATCGGCAGCGTGGGCGTAAGTGTAGGTAGGGGCGTGTTACTTCGCCATGAAGGGCAGGGAGGAGTGGTG
>JBILDB010000374.1:0-2705 GCA_044352805.1 Cyanobium sp. | reverse complement strand
GCGGGCCGATGCCCTGGTTGAGCGGGCCGACCGGCTGGAGGAGCGGGGCGAACTGCCCTTCATCGTGGTCGATGCCTGCGAGCCAGCCGTCGAGACCCCGATCCTGCAGTTCCCGCTCTGGCTGGCCTTTGTGGCGGGCCCCGGCGAGCGCCTGGAAGCCCAGGACTACGCCTAATTCCCGCACACCCTCGACGCCCTTCCCATGCCCTGGCTATTGATCGCTGCCCTTGGCGCCGGCTACCTGCTGGGATCGATTCCCACGGGCTGGCTGGCCGGCCATTGGCTAGCGGGCATCGATATCCGCAGCCAGGGCTCCGGTTCTACCGGGGCCACCAACGTGCTGCGGGTGCTGGGCAAGGGGCCCGCCCTGGCAGTGTTTTTGGTGGATGTGCTCAAGGGAACCGCCGCCGTGCTCCTGGCCCGCTACCTGCTGGAGTCGGGTCTGGGCGGAGCGGCAGGGACGCTGGATGCTGGGCTGGTGGATTGGGCGGTGGTGGCGGCGGGACTGGCGGCCCTGGCGGGCCACATCTGGCCGATCTGGCTGGGGGGCAAGGGGGGCAAGGCGGTGGCCACGGGTCTGGGCATGTTGTTAGGGCTCGCCTGGCCCGTGGGACTGGCCAGCTTCGGGGTGTTCCTCGCCGTGCTCAGCCTCAGTCGCGTCGTGTCCCTATCGAGTGTGGTGGCGGCCCTGGCCCTGCCCCTGTTGATGGCCGCCTGGAGCGCTCCAACTGGCCTGCGGCCGGCCTACATGGCCCTGGCGGTGCTGACCACGCTGCTGGTGGTTTGGCGCCACCGGGCCAACCTGCAACGGTTATGGGCCGGCACCGAACCGCGCTTGGGCCAGAAGGGCCAATAGCAACCAACCCGCTCAGCCCAACTGCCGGCTGCGCTCCGCAGCGGCCAACACCGCTTCAATCAATGCTGATCGCAGGCCGGCCCGTTCCAACTGGCGGATGCCGGCCATGGTGGTGCCGGCCGGGCTGCCGACCATGTCCTTGAGCTGGCCTGGATGCAGCTCCTGTTCGTGCAGCAAAGCGGCGCTGCCCGCCAGGGTGCGATGGGCCAGATGGCTGGCCAGAACCCGCGGCAGACCAGCGGCCACGGCCCCATCAGCGAGGGCCTCGGCCACCAGGGCCACAAATGCCGGCCCTGAAGAGGTCAGGGCCAAAAAGGCATCCAATTGGGTTTCGGGTAGCTCGTGCACCTCTCCAACCTGGCCGAACAGCTGCCGCACCCAGTTGCGCTCCGCCGCCTCCACCCCCGCGCCCCAGGCCAGGCCGGTAAGGCCGCTGCGCACCAGGGCAGGGGTGTTGGGCACGGCGCGCACGCAACGCCACTGGGGAAACAATTCCTGGAGTTTTTGCAGCCGTACTCCGGCCAGCACCGAGATCAACAACCCCCCCTGGCCGCCGGCATTGCTGGCGGCCGCTTCCAATTGCTGCGGTTTAACGGCCAACAACACCACCGGACAGGCCCAGGACGCAGCGGCTTTGGTGCTCACCGGGAGGCCACATGCAGCCAGCCGCTGACAGGAGGACTCGCTGGCGACGGCAGCACGAATTTCAGCCGGCCCCAATTGGCCCGATTCGATCAGGGGTGACAGCAGGGCCTGGGCCATGCGGCCATAGCCAACAACACCAAAGCTGCCCGGCGCCGCTGCCGGATTGGCATCAAGCTCAGCCGATGGCATCCGAGCGACCCCAGGCGGGCGCAGGGGCGGCATCTTGGCTTAATGAACTCCCGGCGCTGCGGCTGCTGGAAACCACCGTGGGTGAGGCGGTCTCCTCGCTGCCCAGGGTGGAAACGGTGACACAGCTGGGGGCAAACAAGAAAATGCTCTCCCCCACCCGTTCCTGGTGCCCATCAATGGCAAAGGTGCCACCGGCAACGAAATCCACAGCCCGCTGGGCTTGATCCGACTCCATCATCGTCAGGTTGAGGATGACGGTCTTGCGCTCGCGTAGGGCCTGGATGGCCCTGGGCATTTCATCAAAACTGCGGGGCTCCATCAACATCACCTCGGCCACGCTGCTGGAAAGACCAGGCATGCCAATCACATTGGTGCCGGCAAAGGGATCGTCGCCCCCAAAACTGCTGCCCAGGGGCGCCAGGGCGCTAGAGGGGCGAATCGGCGCCTGGGGCGGCAGAGCCTCTTGGCCAGCGTCGTAATCGAGTTCGTCTTCGTAGTCGCGATCGAGGTATTCATCCCCAGAAACGACAGCACGTAGACGGGAAAACAACGACACGGACAACGCCTCAGGTTGGTTACTTGGAACCTAGATAGCGTCCCACAGCGTTGGAAGCAAGCCCAGGAGGGTGGATTCAGCAGTTAACGAGCTGGGCAGGCACTGGCCCAGCTGGGGCTCAGGCCTCGGCTGGGGCCCGCGAGCCGAACAGGGCACTGCCCAGCCGCACCCAGGTGCTGCCAGCGGCTGCGGCCTCGCGCCAATCGCTGCTCATGCCCATGGACAGCTCCTTGAGCCCCAATTCCGCCGCCAGGGCCCCACAGTCTTGAAACAGGGCCAGATGGTCGGGGGGGGCCAACCCCAGGGGGGCGATCGTCATCAGGCCCACAGGCCGCAGGGGGGCCAACTGGCCCAGCCGGGGCCATAGCTGCCGCAGTTCCTGGGGACCAAAGCCCGTCTTGCCCGGATCGGGCCGCAGCTTGACCTGCAGAAAGACGGCCGGACTGAGGCCCTCCTCCG
>JBILDB010000073.1:0-8942 GCA_044352805.1 Cyanobium sp. | reverse complement strand
CACCAGGGGCGGCCATGGACAAGGCGTTCCGACCCGAGTCACCCCAAGGATTCCGCCGACGCCAGAGCCTCAGCCGACCTGTCCGCCTGATAGCGGCTCCCGGACGGGATCAGGTGGCTGAGGTCATCAGTGCTACCTATCGCCAACTTCTCAATCGCGATCTCTATGTGGCAGAACGGTTGAGTGATGCTGAATCCCAATTAAACGATGGCCAAATTGACGTGGCCGGTTTCGTAGCCCTTGTGGCCAGCAACGACCTTTTCCTTAATCGGCTCAACCAGCTTGCCCCCCTGCGAGCCGCCTCAGGTGCCTATTTGGCCCTCTTGGGTCGGGCTCCCCAGCCAGCCGAAGCCAGTCGCTTTTTGGCAACCCGGGTGCGATCCGGCCTGCCTACGGCGATCGCCGAAATCCTTGACAGCCCTGACTACGCCTCTGCTTTTGGCCGAGATACTGTTCCTTACTGGCGGGGCCTCGAGACAAGCGATGGCATCCCCTTGGCAACAGTGAATAAAACAGCAGCTCTGTATGGTGGCAACGCTGCTCTCAAGCCAAGCCCCAAATCAGCTACCTGAATTTAAATCACATTCAGCAAATTAACTGCCAGCCTTATTTTACTTTGCACCGCGATAAGCCCCTGCTTTGTCAAGTAGGGGTTTTTGCTAATCTACAAGCAGCCGATACAAAAAATATTTTTCCTAGGAGGGTCCCACCAATCCAGCCATCCACACACCACCAAATTGCCCCGGGGGGAAAATCAGACAAAATCATGGCAGAACCATTGCGCCCCAATGGTTTTCCAGCAGAAAGCGGCCGTAAAGAACTGTTACCGGAGCTTCAGCCAGCGCACGCCTCTAACGCATAATTATTCGGCAGACGGAAACCCGTCAGCACCCTTACCCACCGGATACCGGTCTCCTTAACGGTGACCGCTTGTTTCGAGGCAGAACTGCATGAGCATCGTCTCCAACTCGATCATCAACGCGGACGCCGAAGCCCGCTACCTCAGCCCTGGCGAACTCGACCAGGTCAAGTCATTCGTGGCTGGCGGTCAACGTCGACTGCGTGTCGCCCAGGTCTTGAGCGAAAGCCGGGAACGCATCGTCAAGCAGGCCGCAGGCCAGCTTTTCCAGAAGCGTCCCGACGTCATCTCCCCCGGCGGCAACGCCTACGGGGAAGAGATGACCGCTTCTTGCCTGAGGGACATGGACTACTACCTGCGTCTTGTTACTTACGGCGTCGTTGCCGGTGACGTGACTCCGATCGAAGAAATCGGAATCATCGGCGCCCGCGAGATGTATCGCTCCCTCGGGACCCCCCTTGAAGCGATGGCAGAAGCCGTACGTGAAATGAAGGCCGTGGCCACCAGCATCCTCACCGGAGCCGATGCCGAAGAAGCCGGTTTCTTCTTCGATTACCTGGTAGGCGCGCTCGCCTAAGGCCCAGTCCCACCCCTTCATCGCCACCCAAAGGATCAATGCAAGACGCCATCACCAACGTCATCAATCAGTCAGACGTCCAGGGTCTTTACCTCGACGGTTCCTCCATGGGACGCCTTGAACAATATTTCGCCAGTGGCGAAATACGGGTCAGGGCGGCCGCCACCATCAGCGCGAACGCCTCGGCCATCATCAAAGAAGCCGTCGCCAAATCCTTACTGTATTCGGACATTACCCGTCCCGGTGGCAACATGTACACCTGCCGTCGCTATGCGGCCTGTATCCGTGACCTCGACTATTATCTGCGTTATGCCACCTACGCCATGCTGGCTGGTGACACGTCGATCCTTGATGAGCGCGTCCTGAATGGTCTCAAAGAGACCTACAACTCGCTTGGTGTGCCCATCGGTGCCACAGTGCAATCGATTCAGGCAATGAAGGAAGCGACAGCTGCACTTGTCGGACCTGACGCAGGTCGTGAAATGGGCGTTTATTTCGACTACATCAGTTCCGGCTTAGGAAACTGATTTTTCCTCCTTCTGAGCTCAAGCGGCCCGTCTAACGAGGAATCATCTCCATGCGTCTCTTCAAGATCACAGCCTGCATCCCTTGCCCGGAAAAATCCCGATCCCAACGGGAAATCCACAACACCTACTTCACCAAGTGGGTTCCTTTTGATAGCTGGTTTGCTGAACAACAGCGAATCATGAAACAGGGGGGCAAGATCCTGAAGGTTGAGCTGGCCACGGGCAAACGTCAGCAGAACGTCGGAATTTAGCGAATTCGAACCCGCCGCTTCTCAGTCCATCGCCTCAACCCGACCTCACGGCCGGGTTTTTTTTGTTGGCAGCCAGCAAGCATTTTGTCTGAAAAGACTCGACAAAACAGGCCACGTCGCGCCTAAATAGGGCAACAACGTTATGCCAGAAGGCCTTGCCCCGACCGCCCGCCCAATCCAAAGTGCCGCGTTCCGGAGATTTCGCTGAATCCCTTGGCCGTGACAACCAATTCAGTCTTGCTAAGCCGACATCAGGGGCTGCGACAGGGGCCACTCAGCCCCAGGGACTCCTGCCCCTGCCCTGGCCCTTCTGGTCTGCCGAAGCCAGGCTGCTTGTGGGGCTGATCGCCCTTTGGAGCGTGCTTGGTCTTTTTGTGCTGTCCTCGGCCAGTTGGTGGGTGGCAGCCCAGGAAATGGGCGATGCGGCTTATTACATCAAACGTCAATCCCTCTGGTTGCTTGCCAGCTGGGGGCTTTTCTTGCTGGCTCTCCGCACGTCGATGCGTCGCTGGCTCGCCCTTGGCGCTCAAGGTCTGCTAGTGGGCACCCTCCTGGTTGCCGCCACCTTGGTGGTTGGCAGCACGGTGAATGGGGCTAGTCGTTGGTTGGTGATCGGGCCGATCCAACTCCAACCCACCGAACTGGTGAAACCATTTTTGGTGCTTCAGGGAGCCGTGCTCTTCGCCCACTGGCAGAGAATCGCCCTGGATCAAAAGTTGCTCTGGCTCAGTATCTTCAGCGGTCTTGTCTTGCTGGTTTTGAAACAGCCCAACCTAAGTACCGCTGCACTGATGGGTCTTTTGCTTTGGCTGATGGCCCTCGCCGCAGCCTTGCCAATGTTGGTGTTGCTGGGGGCTGCCGCCTCTGGGGCGCTGTTGGGTGGCGCCAGCATCATGGTAAACACCTATCAACGACTTCGCGTCATTTCCTTTCTCGACCCTTGGAAAGATGCCCAGGGGAATGGTTATCAACTCGTTCAAAGCCTTTTGGCCATTGGCTCAGGAGGGGCTCTGGGTTCCGGCTTCGGGCTTTCAACCCAAAAACTGGACTACTTACCAATCCAGACAACTGATTTCATCTTTGCAATCTTTGCCGAAGAATTTGGTTTCCTCGGTTCGCTGATGCTGCTGCTTTTTCTCGCAGTATTTGCCTTTGTCGGCCTCAAAGTTGCCCTCGGCTGCAGCAGTCCCCAACAACGGCTTGTGGCGATTGGTTGTACCACGCTTCTCGTCGGCCAGTCGATCCTCAACATCGCCGTCGCCAGCGGAGCCATGCCCACCACCGGCTTACCGCTGCCCATGGTCAGCTACGGAGGCAATTCCCTACTGTCGAGCCTGTTTTTGGCCGGCTTACTTGTGCGCTGCGCCCTCGAAAGCCAGGGTCTGGAATCCGCACGGCCCAAGCGTCGCTCTGCCGCGGGCCCCAGATAGGCTGGCAACCTTGCTGCTCGCCTTGGCAATGCCCAGCCTCGCCCTGCAGTTTGCCGACCTGGCACGGGGCAGCGAACAACTTCTCCAGGGCAGCCTTGCCCATCCAGGTCCGCTCACCTTTGGAGCAGTTTTCGCTGGTGGACTCCTCACCAGCTTGGGTCCCTGCTCGCTTTCCTTGCTGCCCGTGACTCTGGCCTACCTGGCTGGTTTTGCGGACCATTCCCACGACAAAGGTCCACTGCCGTGGCAGCGCAGTCTGTGCTTTGCCCTGGGAATCGTCTTCTCGCTGGTGCTCTTGGGGCTAGCCAGTGGCCTGATGGGTCGACTCTATGGAAGCCTTCCAGACCAGATTCCCCTGCTGGTGGCCGGCCTGGCCCTTTTGATGGGACTCAACCTGCTTGGTTTCCTGCCCCTGCGCCTCCCTGCCGGCCCTGATCCAGAGCGGTGGCGCCGTCTAGTTCCGGCCCCTCTGGCTCCTCTGGCTGCCGGTCTCGCCTTCGGTCTGGCGGCCACACCCTGCACCACCCCAGTGCTTGCGGTGCTTCTGGCCTGGATGGCCGAGACCGGAAAGCCGCTGGTAGGCATGCTGCTGCTCACCAGCTTTGGGGCCGGCCAGGTGCTGCCCCTGCTGTTGGCTGGCACGGCGGCGGCCACCCTTCCATCCCTGTTAAAACTGAGGCAAATAGGTCAATGGGTGCCGCCTATTAGTGGAGTTGTTCTACTCGTGACTGGTGCCCTGACCCTTGTGGCCCACCTGGCATGACCGCTTTGTCGACAGCGCTGATGCGCCCTTTGGCCTGGCTCTCCAATCTGAAAGTAGCGATCGGTCTGCTGCTGCTGATTGCCCTATCTAGCGGCATCGGCACCGCCATTCCTCAGAAGGAAACCACTGAGTTTTATCATCAACGCTACGACCCAAATCCTTGGCTTGGATTACTTCGTGGTGACGGTGTTCTGAAGCTACAGCTTGACCATGTTTACTCCAGCAAATGGTTTCTAACCCTGCTGGCCCTGCTGGCCCTGGCTTTGATCCTCTGCAGCTGGCGCCGTCAGTGGCCAGCCCTGCAAGCCTCGTTGCGCTGGATTGATTATAGCCAACCGCGCCAACTCAGCAAACTATCTATAGCAGAAACCTTAGAAACAGAGAGCCCAGCAACAGATCTAGATCATCTCGAACAACAATTAGAACAAGGCGGTTGGCAAATTCGACGCCAGCAAGACCGGCTGGCGGCCCGCAGGGGCGTGGCCGGTCGCGTTGGCCCCCTGCTTGTTCACGCCGGCTTGGTGGTTCTGATGCTTGGGGCCAGCTGGGGAGCTCTCGCCGGACAGCGGCTAGAACGCTTTCTAGCCCCCGGCCATGACCTCGAACTCCTCAATCCTCGCGGCCAAACGCAGTTGACCTTGGCCTTGGACGACTTTTCGATCCAAAGGGATCCAGCCGGTCGACCTGAACAGTTCACCTCCAAACTGCGCCTCCTGCCCCCTGGGGAGGCTGCTAACGCAGGGGCTCCATTAGAGGCCACCATCAGCGTTAATCACCCCCTGCGCCACAAAGGAATCACGCTGTACCAAGCCGACTGGGCCCTGGTTGCCGTCAATCTGCAGATCGGTCGTAGCCCCGTACTGCAGCTGCCACTTCAGGCTTTCCCCCAGCTTGGCGAGCAAATCTGGGGTCTGGTGCTGCCGACCCGGCCGGATGGCAGCCAGCCCGTCCTGGTCAGCCTTGGCAGTGAGCAGGGACCTGCCCAGGTCTTCAACGGGGAAGGCCAATTGCTGGCCCAGATCATCCCTGGGGGACCGGCGGTCGACGTGCTGGGCTTGCCCTTACGCATCGAAAGTGTGCTGGCCGCCAGCGGCATCCTGCTTAAGAAAGATCCCGGCGTGCCCCTCGTTTACAGCGGCTTTGCGATCTCACTGCTGGGCGGTGCCCTCAGCCTGATCGCCACCCGGCAGCTATGGGCGATCGCCGAAGGGGAGGGACCCCAGGGTCGGCTCCATCTGGGCGGGCTCTGCAATCGCAACTTGACGGCCTTGGCGACTGAACTGCCAGCCATGCTGCAAGGATTGAGACCAACGACAACTCCCTAAAGGGGGCCCCTTCAACAGGGTTGGCGCTCGCCGTGACTCACCCTCACCACGGTATGGACGTTGCCGCGACGGTTGAAATCGGCTACGAGCTCGATCCAGAGCGGATCGGCTGCCGCGACCAGGTCGTCAAGAATGCCGACGGCCACCGCTTCGTGGGAGATGGGGCGGTTGCGAAAACTATTGACATAAAGCTTCAGGGCCTTCAGCTCAAGCACCCTTGGTCCTGGCTGATAGAGCAAACGCAGAATGGCGAAATCTGGATACCCAGAAAACGGACAAAGACAGGTGAACTCCGGTAGTTCGATCGAGACTTCGTATACCCTTGCCGGCGCAGGATTCTCAAAGGTCAGCAATTGCACTTCGGCCATGGCCTGAGCTGCCGCTTCGGGGGCAGCCCGTCGTTCAGCGGGCCTTGGGACCGGAAGGGGTGAGGGGGATGACATGGGGGCTTGGGCCGGCGGGGGCGGGGCCGGTGGAGGGGATGGGGCTAAATCGTATTTCCATGACCTCACGCAGGTCGTTTCAGGCCAGGGGTTGGCAGACAGCCTGGCAATCGCCCTACTAGCATTTATTACCATGGGGCCCTTGACCCTGGGCCTAGCCATGGCTAGGCAGAGCGCCGATACTGTCTGTGCCGACGCCTCCCAAGCGCATCCAGCTCTGAGAGACTGTCTCTCAAGTGCTTTCTTTCCTGTTATCCAGTCTTCCTCCATGAAAAAAATCGAGGCCATCATCCGACCCTTCAAGCTTGAGGATGTAAAGATTGCCCTTGTCAGTGCGGGTATCGTCGGCATGACAGTGACGGAAGTACGCGGTTTCGGCCGTCAAAAAGGTCAAGTGGAGCGGTATAGGGGTTCGGAGTTCACTGTTGAATTTTTACAAAAGCTGAAACTGGAAATTGTCGTCGATGACGATCGCGTCGATACCGTGATCAACGCCATTCAGGAGGCCGCCCGCACGGGAGAGATCGGCGATGGCAAAATTTTCATCACTGCGGTCGATTCGGTGTTACGCATCCGTACCGGAGATCGGGACAGCAGCGCCATCTGATCAGCCCGGCTTAAGCCGGCCGCCTTGGTCCTGCCAGCGTTTTCGCAACGATGGCCCCAATCTGCTTGGGATCCAGTTCTGGTATGGCTTGATCTAAATCCACCAACCAAAGTAGATATTCATGGTTGCCGGCCGGTCCGGTGATGGGCGAAGCCACCAAACCGGCGGCTTGCCAGTGCTGGGCCTTTGAAGCCTCGATCACCCGGTTGATGGCGTCTTGGTGGGCGAGGGGGTCCCTGACCACACCCCCCTTACCCACCCGTTGCCGTCCCACCTCAAATTGGGGCTTTATCAGCAAAAGTGCTTCCACCCCAGCCCCTGGGGTTGTCGGCGACGGTCTCAACAGGCTTCTGAGGGCCGGCAAGACCTGAACCAACGAGATGAACGACACGTCCGCCACTGCCAGATCCGGCCACACGTCGTCGGTGCCATAAAGCTCATCTGCAGTGAGGTGGCGCAGATTCGTGCGCTCTCGTAACACCAGCCTGGGATCACAGCGCAGACTCCAGGCCGTCTGGCCGTAACCGACATCAATGCCGTAGACCCTGGCGGCACCCCGCTGCAGCAGGCAATCGGTGAACCCCCCCGTGGAGATGCCACCGTCAAGACAGGTCCGGCCCACAACGCTGATCGGCAACGATTCCAACGCCGCCACAAGCTTTTCGCCGCCCCTGGAAACAAAACGCGGCGGTTGCCTCACCTCCAGCTCCAGATCGGGGCTGAAGAGCACCCCAGGCTTATCAAGTACCTGATCGCCGCTGCGCACCCGTCCCGAACGAATCAGCTGCTGAGCCTGTTGGCGACTCGACGCCAAACCACGGTCAAACAGCAACACATCCAGCCTTTGGCGTTTTGTCATGGGCTCAAGGCCAAAAACGGAACAAATTCCAAGGAAACGGGTGCTTAGGAAAACTTCACCAGACAATGGGGACCTTCCCGCCCATCCCTGGCACGATGGCATTTCCGGGACCCACCGGTACGCTCCCAGCAGAGCCCCAAACCCAGTCCAGTCCCAACAGATCCCATCGCCGGCAGCGAGCCGAGGTCCTCGAGCTGCTGAGGCCAGGGACTTTCGTGCGTCTCTCGGACCATCCCTACGACCTGCCCCCCTTTGAGTTGATCCATTGTCGTGGCGGTAGCTGCTGGATCAGGCAACAAGCCTGGGGCAAGCTGATCCAACTGGAGGTGCCCCACCACCAGCTCAGCTCAACCGCCTGACTCCCCTTAGGGGACCTGCTGCCCGTGGGCCGATAGGTTGGTGAGCTTCTGTTTGGGGTCGCGCTGCCTTGATCGAGCGATACACCCTGCCCGAAATGGGCAACCTCTGGAGTGAACAAGCCAAGTTCCAGGGCTGGCTGGATGTGGAGCTGGCTGCCTGCCAGGCCAATGCCGAATTGGGCCGACTGCCCGCGGAGGCCCTGCAGCAGATCCGCGAGAAGGCGAGCTTTGAGGTCTGGCGCATTCTCGAAATCGAGGCGGAAGTTCGCCACGACGTGATTGCATTTCTCACCAACGTCAATGAGCACGTCGGTGATGCGGGTCGCTACATCCATGTGGGCATGACCAGCTCCGACGTTGTGGATACGGGACTGGCCCTACAGCTAAAAGCCTCTGTAGCGGTCCTACGCCAGGAACTCGACCGGCTGGGCGATGCCCTGAGGCAATTGGCCCGGGCCCATAAGGACACCGTGATGATCGGCCGCTCCCACGCGATCCATGGCGAACCGATCACCTTCGGCTTCAAAGTAGCTGGCTGGCTGGCGGAAACCGAACGCAACCGCGAACGGCTGGCCCGCCTTGAAAAGGTCGTGAGCGTGGGCCAGATCAGTGGCGCTATGGGCACCTATGCCAACACCGATCCTCAGGTCGAAGCGATCACCTGCCGAATCCTGGGACTGGAACCAGATACGGCCAGTACCCAGGTGATTGGGCGGGACCGCCACGCCGAATACGTACAGACGCTTGCCCTGGTAGGGGCCTCCCTAGAGCGATTCTCCACTGAAATCCGTAATCTGCAGCGGACCGATGTGCTTGAAGTCGAGGAAAGCTTTGCCAAAGGCCAGAAAGGCAGTTCGGCCATGCCCCACAAACGCAACCCAATCCGCAGCGAACGGATCAGCGGTTTGGCCAGGGTGCTGAGGAGCTATACGGTGGCCGCCC
>JBILDB010000373.1:0-2709 GCA_044352805.1 Cyanobium sp. | reverse complement strand
GGCCCAGTCTGCGGGGGATGAAGGGGCTCTGCCCAGCCTGCAGGCCCCGCTGCCGCTCTGGCCTACTTACGATCAGCTCTACACGCGTAGAACACCCTGGCTATGGCAGTCACCTATCCCCGCAAGCTCGTCAACAACATTGGGCCCCGGGAGGTGATGGCCGCTGTGGTGAAGGAGCGCAAGGTGCAGATGCTGTTCCTCAACAGCTACCGCTTCAACGAGCAGCGCTCCTGCCAGGAGCTCACCATGCTGATTGAGGCCCTCGACGGCCAGCCCCGCGACCTCTGCCGTGAGCTTTCCCACCACATCAGCGACGAGGCCCGCCACGCCGCGTGGCTGACCGACTTGCTCTGCGACCTCGGTGAGGAGATTGGCAATCCCCCCAGCGGCTCCTACATCGACGAGCTCAACCGCCTGTTCGACAAGAGCGGTGGCGAGATCCAGCAGGAGGACGGCCTGATCGCCGTGCTCGCCTCAATCAACGCCACCGAGAAGCGCGGCTGCCAGGCCTTCTCAGCCCATATCAACGCCCTGCGCCACGCGCCCGCCAGCGAAGAGAACAACCGCATTCGCGAGACCCTGGAAAAAATCCTGCCGGAGGAGGCGGGCCATGTGAGCTGGGGCAGCCGTTGGCTTGGCAAGATCGCCGCCCGCAGCCCGGAGCATCGCGCCCGCGTCAACGACGCCAAGCGCAAGTATTCGATGATCGAGCACGCGGCCTTCGAGGCCGGAATGGACATCACCGCCGGCGCCGAACTGCGGCGGGTGGCGAACCTGGTGGAGATCACCAATACCCTGCCGGTCTGGGAGCGGCCCGCCTATCTGATGGAGCGTCTGCCCCAGGCTCTGCTGGCGCCGGATCTGCAGAAATCGCGCTTTCTGGCGGTGCAGCGGGTGCTGCAGGACAAGCCCGAGAAGCTGGTGGAACAGTTCATCCCGATGTTCCTCAGCGGGCTGCAGCACCTGCGGCCGTCGGTGGCTACGGGCAACTGAGGGCTAGCCCCAATTCTGAGAGCGCTTCACGTTTCTTAACTCGGATTGGCAGACTGGTCTGATCAACTCTCAGTCCATGTCCACTTCCCTTTTGCTCGAGCTGTTTGCCGGCTTCCTTGCCGCCTGCATCGCCCTCTGGTTTGTGCTGCTGAGCCGCTCTTCCCAGCCCAAGGAGATCGTCGCTGACGCCCCAGGCTTCTGGCTGAGGGGCTCTGAAGACCTGCCGACTGCGTTGCGCCGGCTGGCTGCGGCCTACTTCCTGCCCAATGGCCCTCTGGCCAATACGGCCCTGTTGCTGCTGCGCCTCAGCATCGGCGTGCTGATGATCCACCACGGCCAGGAAAAGCTGGCCAATCCTCAGCAGTTCGCCAACACCTATGTGGCGTCGCTGCATCTGCCCTTCCCGCTGTTCTTCGCCTACGCCGCCGGCTTCTCCGAATTGATCGGCAGCTGGCTGCTGATCCTCGGACTGCTCACCCCACTGGGTGCCCTGGCGATCACCAGCACGATGGCCGTAGCGGCCTACCAGCACATCTCCACGGCCGGCCTCAACATCTACGTGCTGGAGTTAGTGGCGCTGTACTTAGGTGGCAGCCTTGCCCTGCTGCTGCTCGGTCCCGGCCGAATCTCCTTCGATGGCGCCATCGTGCACGAGCTGCTCGAAGAGCCAGGCAGTAGTGCCAACGACGAACAGGCCAGCTCGACCCTGACTCCGGCTTATGTGGCGGTGCGGGGGGATAGCCTGGGCTGATCGCGGTCGGATGCCTTCATCGGCGGCAACGGTGGCGATGGATATTTCGTTGCCGCCGCCTCTCCAGCTCGCCCGGCCCCGGAGTCGCGCCGCCAGCGGCGCACCACCAGCTCCGGCGTTTGCCCCTGTAGATCAACTGCGGCGTTGAGTCGTTGCATGGTGGTTGCCGACAGGCGTCCGCTCAATCGATCCAGCAGCGGCACCAGCTCCGGGTGGCGCCGCAGGCTGGCCGCATTGAACACCGGCACGGCGTCGTAGGGGGGGAAATAGGCGCGGTCGTCTTCCAGCCTTTGCAGCTTCAGGGCGGAAATCAGCCCATTGGTGCTGTCGCCCGCGATCAGATCCACCCGCCCGTCCGCCAGGGCCCGGTAGGTGAGGCCCAAATCCATGGCGCTGGGCGGGGCGGCGAAGCGCAGTCCGTAGCGTGCCGCCAGGCCCGGGAAGCCATCGGCGCGGTTGAGAAATTCGTAGCCAAAGGCCGCGCGCCATTGCCGGGCTGGTTTCACCGCATCGCTGATCGTGCGCAGACCCAGCCGCTGGCCATCGGCCTGGCGGATGAGGATTGCGAAAGTGTTTTCGAACCCCAGGGAGGGGAACATCCGCAGGCCATAACGTGCGTCGTAGAGCTGCCGCGCCCGCTGCCACACCGCCGCCCGCCGCTCGGGCGGCAAGGGCGGCTGGCGCAGGATCGCCGTCCAGGCCGTGCCCGTGTACTCCACGTAGCCGTCGATGCGCCCCTGGCGCACGGCTTCATGGAGCAAAAAGGTGCTGCCCAGGCTGAATTCCCGTTTGACCCGCAGGGAGGTGTTCGCCTCAATTTCCTGGGCCAGGAGCTCCCCCAACAGCAGCTGCTCGGTGTAGCCCTTGGCGCCCACCACCACCGTTTCCCCGGCTGCGGCTTTGCCGCCTGCGGGGTTGCCGTCTGCGGGGTTGCCGCCCGCGGGGGCCAGCCAGCGCCAGGCGAC
>JBILDB010000372.1:0-2712 GCA_044352805.1 Cyanobium sp. | reverse complement strand
CCGATCGATCTCCGCCTCAGCCGTGACGCACACGGGACAGCCGGGCCCATGGATCAGTTCGAGCCGATCCGGCAGCAGCTGATCGAGGCCATGGCGCAGGATCGCGTGGGTCTGGCCGCCGCAGACCTCCATCACCGTCCAGGGCCGGGTGATCTCCCGCCTCAGCGCAGCCGCCAGCTGATGCACCGCCTCCGGCCTGCGGTAAGGACTGGAACGGCTCATCGGACGGGGGCATCCCGGGGCTGCTCCCAAGCTGGGGTGTCCCAAGCTGGGGTTGGATAACTGGAGAGCGCCCGCATGTACTGGGCCCGCTCAAATGCACCCGGGTCGGGGGCACGCTGCTGGCAGAGGCAGCCCCGCAACTGGTCGAGTGAGCCGTAGTCGTGCTGCTCAAGCCACTGGCTCAGTTCCATTGTCATTCGGCCCAGGTGTTCTGGCCCATGGCGCAGCAGGGCTGCCACCACCATCGTGACGCTGGCGCCCACCATCAGCATCCGCACCACATCGGTGCCGTGGCTGATGCCGCCGCTGGCGGCGAAGTCGAGCGTCACCCGGCCATGGAGCAGGGCGATCCAGCGCAGCGGCAGCCGCAGGTCGGCCGCAGTGCTGAGCAGCAAGTTGGGGCGGTGCTCCAGGCTGTCGATGTCAATGTCGGGCTGGTAAAAGCGGTTGAACAGCACCAGCCCGTGCGCGCCCGCAGCCTGGAAGCGGTGGGCCAGGTGGGTGAGATTGGTGTAATAGGGGCTGAGCTTCACGGCCACGGGCAGCGTCACCGCTGTGCAGACAGTGCGCACAAGCTCCACTTGCTCGTTTTCCAGCTCGGCGCCGCTGATGGTCTGATCGGTGGGCACCGCATAGAGGTTCAACTCGATCGCACTGGCACCGGCCTGCTCCAGAGCCTTGGCGGTGGCGGCCCAAGGCCCGGCCTGGCTGCCGTTGAGGCTGGCGATGATCGGGATCTCCACCCTGCGGCGGGCCGCTTCGATCTCCCGCAGGTAGCCGTCCGTGCCGAGGTGGCCCGGATCGGTGCGGGGCAGGTAGCTGAGGGATTCAGCGAAGCTCTCGCTGCCGTGCTCCTGGTGGTGATTCCATTCCTGCCAATCCCTGTTGATCTGCTCCAAAAACAGGGAATGAAGCACAACGGCAGAGGCCCCCGCCTCCGCCAGCCGGACGATGTGGTCGAGGTCGGCGCTGAGCGGCGCCGCAGCACCCACCACCAGGGGCGATGCCAGCGGCAGCCCCAGGTAGCTGGTGCTGAGGTCGATGTCACTCATGGCGACGGAGCCGGAGCCGGGCCCGTGCCAGCGGCGGGCGGTGGGGCCAGGGGGGCAGCCATCTGCTGGTAGCGCGCCCAGCGCTGGTCTACGTCGCCCTGGGCGAGCCGCGTCAGGGTTCTGGCCTGGTCGGGCTGGCTGTAGCGGAGCATGCGGAAGCGGTTTTCGGCGGCCATCGCCTCGGCGACGGGCAGGGTGGGGGCGTGGGAATCGACGATCAGGGGGTTCTCACCACGGGCGGCCCGGCGGGGGTCGTGGCGGTAGAGCAGCCAGCGGCCGGAATCGACCGCCTGCCGTTGATGCTGCATGCCCTTGGCCATGTCGATGCCGTGGGCGATGCAGTGGGAATAGGCCAGGATCAGCGACGGGCCGTCATAGGACTCGGCTTCGATGAACGCCCGCAGGGTGTGCTCATCGCGGGCGCCCATCGCCACGCTGGCCACGTAGACGTTGCCATAGGTCATCGCGATCAATCCGAGGTCCTTCTTGGCGCTGGCCTTGCCATCGCTGGCGAACTTCGCCACCGCTCCCCGGGGCGTGGCCTTGGACATCTGTCCGCCGGTGTTGGAGTACACCTCCGTATCCAGCACCAGGATGTTGACGTTGTGATGGGTGGAGAAGAGGTGATCGATGCCGCCAAAGCCGATGTCATAGGCCCAGCCATCGCCGCCGATCATCCAGACACTGCGTTTCACCAGGTCATCGGCGAGGCTGAGCAGGCTGCGGGCCGCCACTAGGGTTCCATCGGCGTACCCGGTGCCTGGGGCTGAGTCGTGCAGGGTGGCCTGAAGCCTGGTCTTCAGCGCAGCGACGCGCTGGCGCTGCTCGAAGATGCCCGGTTCATCGCTTTGATCGGCGCCCAGCAGGGCCTCGGCCAGGGCGCTGGGAATGGGCCCGATCGCCTCGCCCCCGGCTCCCTGGTCCGAACCCTCGCCCTGGCTGCTTAGCTGCCGCACCAGAGCCTCGGCCCTGTGACGCCGCTGGTCGTAGGCGAGGCGAAAGCCGAGGCCGAATTCGGCATTGTCCTCGAACAGGGAGTTGGACCAGGCGGGGCCACGACCTTCGTCGTTGGCGCTCCAGGGGGAGGTGGGCAAGCTGCCGCCATAGATCGAGGAGCAGCCGGTGGCGTTGGCCACCACCATCCGATCACCGAACAGCTGGCTGGCGAGCTTGATGTATGGCGTTTCACCGCAGCCGGCGCAGGCACCGGAGAACTCGAACAGGGGCTGCTGCAGTTGCTGCTGGTTGATGTGGTGGGAATTGAGCGCCAACCGATCGGGGTTGGGCAAGCTCAGAAAGAAATCCCAGTTGCCACGTTGCTGGTCGCGCTGCGGCCGCTGCGGCGCCATGTTGATCGCCTTGCGGCGGGGTTCGCCCCGGTGGCGCGCCGGGCAGATCTCGACGCAGAGGCTGCAACCGGTGCAGTCTTCGGCGGCCA
>JBILDB010000072.1:0-8955 GCA_044352805.1 Cyanobium sp. | reverse complement strand
TGCTGCGGCGCCGCGGCAACCGTGAGGGGCTGCCGGCCGCCGATGAGCGGGCGGTGCTGCGCAGCCGCCTGTTGGCCTCGTTCGTGGCGATCAACACCTTCTTCTGGTTCGCCGATCCGCTGCAGGGGCTGCTGGGGGACAACGGCGGCCAGGTGGTGCGCTCCCTGGTGTTGCTGCTCACCTCCCTGGGGTTGTACCGCGCCTGGGGTCGCGATCCGGCCACCTACCGGCGCGAGAGCACCAGCGACAGCCTGCGCCGCCAGCTGCGCGACCTGCCCGGTCTGGAGCCCGCCCTTGATGGTCGCAATCTCGACGCCCTCTCCCCGCTGGAGGTGTTCACCCTGGTGAAGGCCATGCCGGCGGTGGGCGAGCTGCAGGCACGGCGGGTGTACGGCGAGGTGCTGCTGGACATGCTGCGCAGCGGCCGGCTTGATCAGGCCCAGAGCCTGCTCGACCTGCAGGAGCTGCGCCAAAGCCTGCAGCTCGACGACGAAGATCACCACGCGGTGATCGACCTGCTGGCCAAGCAGCATCCCGAGCTGCTGGGCAGGAACCGCTTTGAACGCCAGCGCGACGACCTGCGCCGCGAGTTGGCCCTGGCCAATCTCGAGGACTTCCTGCTGCGCCATGGCTTCAGTGTGTTCGACGCAGCGGCGCTCAACCCGCGGCAGCGTCAGGAAGCGGAGCGACTGCGGCTCGCCACCGGGCTGCCAGAACCTGGCTGGGAGTCGGTGCTGCGGCAGTTCGGGCCCCAAGGGGAGCTGGAGCGGCAGCAGCTGGAGCCACTGCGGGCCACCTGGCTGGAGGAAGCCGGCCTGCTGGCCTGGCTCGACGGCCAGCTATCAGAGGATGGCCTGCTGCGGCCGCTGCAGCGGGTGCTAACCCGGCGGGTGGGCGAACTGCAACGGCAGCTGGCCCCCCGCCTGGCCGCCGCCGGCCTCGACCCCCTTCCGCCAGCGATGGCGCCGGCGGGCGACCTGCGCCGCGTCTTCGATCTGCTCTGGCTCGATCCCGATCCCGACACGGCGGCCTGGGTGCTGATGCTCGAACGCCAGCGCCATCCCGAGACCGTGGCCCGGCGCCTGCAGGATCCCCGCCCCGGCCTGGCCAGCTCCCCCTTCCTGCAGGGCCAGTTGCGCGGCGATGCCACGGTGGATGAGGCGTTGCTGGCGGCGCTTACGGGCTGGTCGATGTTTGATGACGTGTTGCCCGCCGGGCTGCTCTGGCTGGCCCAGCGGGGCACGGTGCGGCAGTTTCCCGCCGGCGAACCAGTGATGGAGAAGGGCTCGATCAGCGACCATTTGGCCCTGGTGCTTGGCGGCGACGTGCAGGTATTGGTGGACAGCGACGCAACGGTGGTTCTGGGGCCCGGCCGGGCCATCGGTGAGATTGGCGTGCTGACCGGCCGGCGCCGCACCGCCAGCGTGCGGGCCGGTGCGGACGGTTGCCGCCTGCTGATGCTGCCTTCCGCCACCTTCGAGGATCTGCTGCGCCGCTCCGACAGCTTCAGCCGCTCGCTGCTCTCCCAGCTGGCGCTGCGGCTGGTAGATGCGACCCGCAAGGTGGCGGCGTAGGGCGCCGACAGCTCCGCTAGCAACCGCAGCCGCCGCAACCGCTATCGACGTTCTTGTTGTCCTGATCGACCGCCTCGATCAGATTCCGCAGAGCATCCAGCCGCCCCCCCGTCATCGCCTCTGGACCCAGCAGGGCGACCCGCAGCAGAGCCTCCCTGTGGGCAGTAGCGATGCGGTAGTGCTCCAATACACGATCGGCCCAGAGGGAGCGGCCACTGGGCACAGAGAGGGCCAGGCTGATCGCCAGGGTCGGCGGCACGAGCAAAAGCCACACAGCAGTTGGCAGCAGAAGTAAGAGAAACTGGGCAACGGCCACGCCCACGATGAAGCGGGCGCACGGATGGCCCAGACCCAGGGCGATTACCTCCCGCCTGCCTTGCAGCAGCATTCCCCGGCTCTGCAGGCCAGTCACCATGGCCGTGAAGTCGTAGTGCTTCGGGTAGATGATTTCCTGATAGGTCACCTCTGCACTGGTATGACTCTTGAGGGTCTGGTGGACCCTCATCATTTGTTGGGCCAGATTCTGCAGGGGCGCCTCGCTCTCTCCATCCGCCACCAGGGTGCGCTCCTTGAGATTGGGGAGCAGCACCCCGCTCTGCACAAGCGAAGCCAGGGCCGCCTCCAGGGCGCCGCTGGGTCCGCGGGCCAGATAGGCCAGCTCCTGTTCATTCAGCGGCGGCATGCTGCTGCCCCCGCTCGGCTGGCGCAGCAATGGACGCAGAAAATGGAAGGCGAACCACAAATGGCCGGCCAGCAGGGGAGAGGCAAACACCCAGATGAGCCACCAAGAGCGGCTGGCAGGCTCAGTGCTGGTTTCCGCAGCCGCCGAAGCGAGCGCACTGCCGATGACCCCCAGGCCGATCAGCAACCCGCCCATCGGCACAGACCAGCGCCACCGGCGCCAGCGCCATCGGCGCCACGACCGCCCGCCACGCCAGAGCCGAAACGGTCGACGGATCGGGCCACGCTGCATCTGCAGGTCGCGGCCAAAGCGCACATCCACCGATGGCCATAGATCGGCGGGGGGCTCGCCGAAGTGCTGCCGGTAGCTGCGGATGGTGGCGCGGTACTGCTCGTGGAAGCGATCCCGTTCTGCTTGGCCGCCCTTGGCGGGGTGATGGTGCAGCGGCCGCCCCAGCACCCGCGGGCAGAAGTCGTTCCAGTAGGCGTCGCTGCACAGCAGATGCAGATGCCACACCTGATCCACCTGGTCGGACGGCGTGACCTGATGGTCTGCCACCAGGGCCAGGAACACAAACTTGCGGTATTCCTCGATGGCGCGCAGGGCAAACGATCGGCTCCAGCCGTTGGCGCCCATCAGATGGGCGAGAAAGCCAAACTCATGGCTGGAATCATCTAGTTCATAGTCGCAGATTCTTTGATATAGCTGCTGCTGCTTATCCAGCATGGGGTCTTATTCAGATGTTGTTATTGACTATATCTGCGGGCTTGAAATTCTGTCAATCATAGCCAGATGGAAGGCGATGGAAGATACTGGAATCCACCACCCTGCTGCCGTAAGAGGCATAGAATGCCGACGGCGCCAACCTCCCCATCCCCCGCCAATCCGTCTGCAGCGATGAGCTGGACAGCATTCCTGCAGGCCCTTGCTGAGCGCCAAGAGCACGCTCTCACCCCCCATGAGCTGGAGGTGATTCTCTGTCTGCGGGAGGAGCCCGGCCAGAGCAAGCAGCAGCTGCTGGAGGCCTATCAGCAGCGTCAGGGTCCGATCGAGGAGGAGGCCTTCACCCAACGCCTGCGCACTATTTACCGCAAGTTCAATGTCAGCGGCAAAGGCTACAAGCTGCCGCAGTTGCAGCGTTATCTGACTCAGCAATATCAGCAGAGTGGGCCGGGTCTGTCCCGTTTCGGCCTCAGCCAAATCCATGCCGCTTTCCCGAGCGACACCTTTGCCGCCGCCCTGGAGCGGCTGATCGACGACCAGGAGCAAGCCCAGCCGGTAGATCAGAAAGATGACCAGCAAGAAGTGGCCATCCTGCAGACCTTCGCGCCCAACCTGGAGTACTACCGCGCCCACCTCAATCGCTGCCTGGAGGCCGGCGTGCGGGTGCGCATCCTGCTGGCCTGGCCCTATTCCCTGGCCGCGGGACTGCGGGAGGAGGTGTTGAAGCGCTATGCCGCCGAACCGCTAGCGGAGGATTTCGCCATCCAGAGCAGCGTGATCGCCAACCTGGAAACCCTGGAGGCCACGATTCGCGCCAGCCGTAATCCCGCCAAGCTGGAGATCCGGCTGTACGACACCTTGCCGTCGCTTTCCCTGTACCGCGCCGGCTCCACCCTGCTGGCGGCTCCCTTCCTGCACGGGGCCCTGGCGATCCACACCTTCCAGCTGGAGCTCGACCTGCGCGCCAGTGACGCACTGCTCACCGGCACGTTGTTAAACGACTTCGAGCGGATGTGGACCGTGGCCCGTCCCTTCCGGCCCGCCCCCGATCAGAACTGGCGCAATGAGTTGAAGATTCTGTTCACCGATTGATCACCATGCTGGCCCCCCTCAACAACCAAGAACGGCAACACATCGCCAGCCTCCGGGCTCACCCCCTGCTAGCCAATGTTGCCACCCTCCGCTGGGACGATCTGCTGGCGCTGCTGTTGCAGCGGCGCTTTCTGTCGCTATCGATTGTCAATGTCTACGAGTTTGTGATCGACGCCCTGGAGTGCGAGGCGATCAAGGCCACGGTGCGGTTGATCCTGCATGAGGAATACCCGCGCAACACCCGCGGCGTGCCACTCGCCTCCCATCGCGAATTGCTGTTTCGCGATCTGCTGCATCTTGGCGCCAGCCGCGAGCAGATCCTCAACACAGCCGAATCCGCTGAGACGCAGCAGGTGCGGCTGGCCAGCCTGGAGGCGCTGCAGAACTGCCTAAACCAGACCCACAGCGACCTGGCGCTGATCGCCTTTTTGCGCTTCTGGGCAGAGGTGCTGGTATCGGTGGAGTACGAATGTCTATGGCCGCGACTGTCGGAACGCCTGGCCCATGGCCCCGCAGCGGATGGAGTGCGCTCTGAATTCTTTTATTACCACATGATTCACGACCGCCGTCAATCCGACATCGGCGCTGAGCAGATCTTGGGCGGCCTCACCCACTCCCAGGAATTGGCCCGCCACATGGCGGAGCTGATCGGCAACGAGGCAGCCCTTCAAATCGCCATCGGCCAGGTGGATAGGGCCTGGGAACTGAAAGATCGCTTCTACCAGCAATTCCTGCCACTGCCGGCCCATAGCCGCCGTCCGGATGGTTAGGGGTGTGCTGCAGCTGCCCAAGCCAGCCGCCTCAGCACTCCCCCTGATCAAGCCGCTCCACCCAGGCCAGCACCGCCGTGGCCGTAAAGATCGCCTGCTCTCCGGGCCATCGGTCGCGCCTGGCTCATGATTGCGGATAGAGGCGGATCGCCTGGGCGCGGATTGCTCACTGCAATCGCTTGACCCCAGGTTGTGCCGCAGGCGCTGGCGCAGCGCCGCGATTCGCCTTCCCTCAGAGTTCCAGCTGCTCCAGCCAGGTCTGTAGATCCCCGACGCCCCTGAATTCGAGCAGGGCCAGGGCTAGCTCTTCCAATTGCGGCAGGCTGAGGGCTTCGATCCGCGAGCTGGTGGGGACTTCAAGCGATCCGCAACGGCGTTCCAGTTGGCGCAGGGCCAGAGCGCTGGCCTCGCGGCGGCGGCCTTCCTCCAGGCCTTCCTCCAGACCTAGCTCCCTGCCTTCCTCGCGTCCCTCCTGCCGTCCCTCCTGCCTTCCCTCCTGCCGTCCCAGCTCGACACCCTCCTGCCTGCCTTCCGCAAGGATGTCCTGGAAGGCGCGGGTGTGGCGCCAGAAGTCTTTGGAGATGCCGAGGGTGGCCATGATTTGGGAGGGTGAAAAACCTTGAAAACGTTCCGAAAGAATAGGCACGATTAGCTCGATCAGATCCGGCCGTAGCGTCAAAATGCGCTGCGCGCAGGGCCCAAGATCTGGCTCCTTTTGCACCGGCAGGGTCAGCAGGGCCAGCAGGGGATCGAGATCGGGTTGACGGGCAAGGGCGGCCAGATCCACCCAGGTCACGTCATGCTCAAGGAAGCGACGCAGCAGAAGCGGCTGGTTAGAACCCAGGGCCAGGCGTCGGTGGGCCAGTAGCACCAGCACCTGCAAATGCGCCACCTCCTCGTGCTGTTGCAGCAGGCGGAAGGTTTCAGCGCCAAGGCGGCGGTGAAAACAACGGTCGGCATGCATTTGCACCTCCAGAAGCACCACCGGACGCTGTTCGCTACCGCCGGGCTGCTGGCGGGGCCAGAGCACGCCATCAGGATAGTGGGCCACCTTTTTGAGGGCCACCGGCCGGAAGATGTAGGCGGTTTCACGTTCGAATTCGGTTTTCGGCTCGGAACCGGAGCTGAAGCTGGGATCTGTCGCGGCAGGGTTGTCGTAATCGCCGGGCCCAGCGGCGGCCAGCCCGGGCAGGAGATGACACACCAAATCGGGCATAGCCCGAAACACCTCGGAATACCAGTGATCACTTGGCAAGACAGTGGCTGCACACGGCGGTAGGGGTGGCGATGGCGCCCCACGTATTCAGTGCCACCGCCTGTCACCAACTGGCCGCCATCGGCACCGGGCGCGTCAGGGTTAGACCCCCCTGTGGAGTTGCAACGACCGCAGGATCAAAGTGGCTGAGGCAACCCGCTGAAGAGGCCCGCGCCGAAGCCGGGGAAATACATCAAAATCATTATCCAGGCTCAGGTTCTCCGCCCCATCCAGCCCCTCCGACAACACCACGGTCATCCGCTAGCCCCTCCCCCCCTCACCATGGCCGGCCGCGCCAGCCTCAATGCCAAGAACCTGGAAGCGCTGGGGCCCGCCCGGTTGGCGGCACTGCTGCTGCAGCACACCGAGGGCAATACGGCGGCAAGGCGGGCGTTGCGGTTGGCGTTGGCGGAGCAGCAGGGGCCGCTGGAGATGGCGCAGGAGGTACGCAAGCGGCTGGCTTCGGTGGAGCGTTCCAGCAGTTGGCTGGATCAGAAGCGGCGCGATGCCTTGCTGGCGGATCTCGATCGGCAGCGCCAGGCGATAGCGGGGCCTATTGCCAGCCACGATCCCGATCTAGCGCTGGAGTTGCTGTGGCGGTTCCTGGATCTGGCCAAATCCGTGGGCGATCGCTGTGACTGCAGCGACGAGGGCGAGCTGCCACTGTTTCACCAGGCCAGCGCCGATCTGGGGCAGGTTGCCTGCCGCGCCAAGGGGTCGACGGCGGCCTTGGCGGAACAGGTAGCAGCGGCGCTGCTGGAGAACGATCTCGGCCAGTACGACCACCTGATTGAGCACCTCAAAGAGGCATTGAAGCCGGATGGGTTGGGGCAATTGCGCCAGCTTATGGAGTCTCACCGCCCTCCCAGCGGGGCCGAAGACGAAGCAGCAGAAGCCAGGGATAGCTATATCTATGCCCCTAAATTTAATTCGGATCACGAACCCGATGACGATGAAGACTTCGCGGTTAAGTTCGACGTTGAATTTGATATTGACTTCGAATCAGATTACGGTGATGAAATCGAATCAGGCTATGAAGATGACTACGATGATGATTACGACCTCGATCCCGACCCCACCGACCTCGACCAAACGGTGCGCCTGGCGGTGCTGGCCATCGCCGATGCCCTGGGGGATGCGGAGGCCTATCTTGCCGAATATCGCGACCACCAGCCCGCTGCCCTGAAGCAGCCGCTGGTGGCGGCCCGCGTCGCCCAGCGGCTCACGGCTGCCGGCCGCGCCGCTGAATCACTGGCGCTGCTTGATGCGGCCCAGCCCCTGCAACATCAAATCCCGCCGGGCCCCGGGCCCTGGATCGATGCCCGCATCGCCGCCTTGGACCAGCTGGAGCGGGGCGCCGAGGCTCAGCAGCTGCGCTGGAGGTTTGCCCTGTTGCGCTTATCGAGACAACACCTGCGCGAATACCTCAAGCACCTGCCGGCCTTTGAAGATGGCGAGGCCCAAGAGCGGGCGCTCGATCTAGTGCTGCAGCACCCCTATCTCGGGCCGGCCCTGGAGTTTCTGCACCAATGGCCCGATCGCCGCCGCTGCGCCAGCTTGATCTTGGATCGGCCCGCCGAACTCGATCGCGCCGATGAAAAGCTGCTGGCGGCAGTGGCTGAGGCGCTGGAAGCCGACCAACCCCTGGCGGCCACTTTGTGCCTGCGGGCCTTGATCGAATCGATTTTGGAGCTGGCCCGCTCCAACCGCTACCGCCACGGCGTGCGCCACCTGGCCAGCTGCCGCCGCCTGGCCGGCGCGATTGCTACCTGGGGCACGATTCCCGATCACAACAGCTACATCAATGAGCTGTTGTATGCCTATGGCCACCGCGTCGGCTTCATCAACCAGCTCGATCCCGACAACCTGTTGCTGTCTGAGTCGCCAGGGGATCAGCCTCAGCTGGACTGATCGTGCCCAACGGCTTGCGCCGTCAGCTGCGGTTCGTAGAAGAACCCTCCTCCCACCCCTGACTGGCGCACCACCGCGCAGCGGCTGGCGACGCGCCAGAGGGCCCGGTGGATGGGGGTGGGGTCGTAGCGCACCAGATCGGGGAACTGCCGCTTGAGCAGGGCCGAGGCGCGCCAAGCGTTGTAGTGGGGGATGGCCGAATTGACGTGATGGCACACGTGGGTGGAACCGAGGCCGTGGTGGAGCAGGTTGAGCAGGGGGCCGTAAGGGCGATCGACGGTCTGCAGGGCGCCCTTGGCCCAGGTCCACTGGTCGGCGGCGAAGTGGGGGATGTTGGTGTCGGTGTGATGCAGCCAGGTGTAGTTCACCAGCCAGGCATTGACCACCAGGTAGGGCAGGCCATAGACGCACAGCACCCGGGCCACGGAAAAGTGGGCGGCGGCCAGGACCAGGGCCAGCAGCACCGCCAACAGGCCTAGGTTCGACTGCAGCATCAAGGGGCGGAAGCCTGCGGGGAACAGGGGCCGCCGGCCGTTGCGGAAAGGCTTGCCGTTCCAGAAGTGGGAGGTGGGGGCGCCGTAGTTTTCGCCGCCGGCAAGGCCGAACATCAGATAAAGGGGCCAGCCCACCACCAAGTGGATGAACAGGGCCTGGAGGCCAAACAAAAACGGCCCGATCCGCTGGGCCAAGTCTGCCAACCACCGGCCGGTGGCGGATTCAATCCGGGAGGGCACATGGGTTTCACCGCCCTCAAGCTGGTTGCAGTTGGCGTGGTGCACCGCATGGCTGCGCTGCCAGCTGAAGTAGGGCACCAGCAGCAGGCTGTGCAGCACAAAGCCAACCGTCGCCTCCAGGCGCCGGTTGGGATGGAAGGCGCCGTGGCCGCATTCGTGGGCCAGCACCCAGCAGCCCATCGCCACCGTGCCCGTGATCAGTCCATAAAGCAGC
>JBILDB010000071.1:0-8964 GCA_044352805.1 Cyanobium sp. | reverse complement strand
GACTTGTCGCGCTCACTTGCGCCGTGCATTTTCCCGATCGGGTGCAGGCCGTAGCAGCGGTTCCCCTGCCGGATCCGGCCCTGTTGATGGCGAGGATGGGTGGCCATGGGGGCTCCCCCCGCCAAGCCCCGTGGCGCCGCAGGTTGAAGCGACTGATTGTGAATCTGCTGTGTCGGTTGCTGCCCTTGGAGGTGATTGTGCCACTCCTGGTCCATTCGCCCCTTTTGGACCTGGGTCTTCAGTCGGCTTACGACAATCCGATCATGGGTGATCGGGAGTTGCGTCGGGTGATCTCCAGACCAGCCCGGCGTCCAGGGGCGGTCAGGGCCCTACGGGCCATGAGCATTGCCATGCCGTTGCGCCCCCACCACGCCACGGCTCCTGCGTTGCTGACCCGCCTGAACCAGCCCCTGCTGCTGATCTGGGGTCGTCAAGATGGTCTTGTGCCCCTGGAGGTGGCCCTGCAATGCAGGCGCTGGCGGCCCCTTACCCCCCTGGTGGTCCTGGATCAGGCCGGCCATTGTCCCCATGACGAGCGGTCCCCCATCTTTAATCAAACCCTGCTGGAATGGCTTGCATCCCTTCCCCCAGCTCACGCCTGAGCCGCTGTAGTGGGATCGATTGCGGAGGAGGGTCCCCAACACCACCTAGGTTTGGAACGGGCTACCCGGTCTTGGAGCGATGAAGCACACCCTTTCGGTGCTGGTGGAAGATGAATCTGGGGCCCTGAGCCGCATTTCGGGTCTGTTTGCCCGGCGTGGGTTCAATATCGAGAGTCTGGCGGTCGGGCCGGCGGAAAACCGCGGGGTTTCGCGGTTGACCATGGTGGTTGAGGGAGATGACGGCACCCTGGAGCAGATGAGCAAACAACTCAACAAGCTCGTCAACGTGCTGGGTGTGATCGATCTCTCCACCATTCCGGCGGTGGAGCGTGAACTGATGTTGTTGAAGGTGTCAGCTCCGCCCCAAAACCGCAGTGCGATTTTTGATCTGGTCCAGGTTTTTCGCGCCAAGGTGGTGGATGTGGCCGACGATGCCATGACCTTGGAGGTCGTCGGTGATCCGGGCAAGCTAGTGGCCTTGGAGCGCCTACTTGAGACCTATGGCATCCTCGAAATTGCCCGTACCGGCAAAGTTGCCCTGGAGCGTGTCTCTGGGGTGAATACGGAATGGCTTAAGGCGGTCACCTTGGAGAAGCGGGTGCCGGCCTAATCCCGCTCAGTCCTGGAGATAGGTGGTCTGGCCTAGGCTGGTGCCTAGGTGGGCCATCAGCCTGCGGGCATCGCTAATGACAAGTTGGCCCTTGCTGATGGCCTCCTCGCTGGCTACCCTCAGCCGTTCGAGCAAGAGATCGGGGTCGTGCTCCATGGCCTTGAGCACCTCTGCATTAGTGTCGCCTCGAACCACATGATCAATCCGATAGCCGCCACCGTCAGAGAGGCGAATGTGGACGGCATTGGTGCTGCCGAAGAGGTTGTGCAGATTGCCCATTACTTCTTGGTAGGCGCCGCCCAAAAAGAGGCCAATCAAATAGGGTTCGCCAGGTTTTAGAGTGTGGAGTTCGAGCAGGGATTTGACTTGGCCACGATCGATGAAGCGGGCAATTTTGCCATCTGAATCGCAAGTTAGGTCGGCGAAACTACCTAAACGTGTAGGACGTTCATCCAAGCGATGCAGGGGCATCACCGGGAACAACTGATCGATCGCCCAGGTGTCGGGGGCCGAACGAAAGACAGACAGATTGGCGTAGTAGGTGCCAGCGAGAGCCGCTGGCAGACCCCGTAATTCTTCCGGGATGAGTGTTTCGTTTGCCATGGCCTCCAGTCGCTCGGCAATGGCCTGACAGCAGGCCCAGGTCAGTTGTTCGGCCTTGGCTCGATCGGGCAAGCTCAAGTAGCCAAGCCGGAAGGCGGCAAGGGCGTCGTCTTTGAATTTGAGGGCATCGTTCCAAGCTTCCTGGAGACGCTCGGGTCCGGCGGCATTGTCCCTGGCGCCATCGGGGTCCTCCGCTGCCAGGACGCGCTCGCTTTCCTCGCTGATGCCGTTGTAGGTGTCGCGCAGATTGCGCAGCACCAGGGGCTCCCGCTCATCGGCCTCCGGCACATCCCCCGGCACGGAGCCCGCTCCCAGGACATCAAATACCAGCACGCTGAAGTGACTGGCGATGGCCCGGCCGCTTTCACTCACCAAGGTGGGCACCGGTACGTCATGGGGTTCGCAGCATTCGCGCACGGTGGCGACCACGTCGTTGGCGTAGTTCTGCAGGGAGTAGTTAGTGGAAGCGGCCGTGGCGGTGCGGCTGCCGTCGTAGTCGATGCCCAGGCCCCCGCCGACATCCAGAAAGCCCATGGGCGCCCCAAGCCGCGTCAGTTCGACATAGATCTGTCCCGCTTCCTGCAGAGCGTCTTTGAGAACAGCGATGTCGTTGATCTGGCTGCCGATATGGAAGTGCAGCAGGCGCAGATCGGCCAGCAGGCCCGCCTGGCGCAGGGTGGCAACGGTGTTCAGGACATCGGGAATCGAGAGGCCGAACTTGGCCCGTTCGCCTACCGAACTGCCCCAACGGCCGGTGCTGCGGGTTGAGAGTTTGGCGCGAATGCCCAGGAACGGGGCGGCGCCTAGATCTTGGCTGGCCGCGATGATGCGCCCCACTTCATCGGCTTGTTCGATGACGACCACCGGCTGGCGTCCCAAGCGGCGCGCCAGGATTGCGGTTTCGATATAGCGACGATCTTTATAGCCATTGCAGATCAGCAGCGCTTCTGGATCTTCCAGGAGCGAAAGGGCGATCAGCAGTTCGGCTTTGCTGCCAGCCTCCAGGCCGAAGTGCCAACGCCGGCCGGTTTCCACCAGCTGCTCGACGACATGGCGCTGCTGGTTGCATTTGACCGGAAACACCCCTTGATAGCGGCCGCTATAGCCGTATTGGGCGATGGCCCGCTCAAAGGCGGCATGCAGTCGCTCCAGCCGGTCTTCGAGGATGTCATCGAAGCGAATTAATAGGGGCAGGGAGAGATCGCGCCCCTGCAGCTCCTGCACCAAGTCCACCAAATCCAGCGAGCCGCCCCGGTCACCCCGGGGCTGGACCATCACATGGCCGCGGGCGCTCACGGAGAAGTAGGGGTCCCCCCAGCGGTCGAGACCATAGAGGGCGGCCCCATCGGCGGCGCTCCAGCTGGGCGAGGTGAGGGGGGCGGCCGGGGTGCCGTTGGCGTTGGCGAGCACCATCAGGCCCTGGGATGGGTGAAATTTCGGTAGGCCGAATCTAGTCAGCGGTGGTCCAGGGACGGGCCTGGAGGCTGGGCTTGTGCGAGGGGGCACTTCCCGGCGCCCGCCCCCATCTATTGGCTCGCCTCGATGGCGACAAGCTGGAGCAGGTGCGGTCGATTGTGCGGCAGATCCTGGGTTTTTGCCGTAGCTGCGGGGCTATCCATCGCGCGCCGGCATGGCTGTGAGGCGCCGTGGACCATGCAACGGGATGCTTCTTACCCAAATGGACCATATTGGTCATACTGATTCCATTGATCTAATGGATCGTGTTGACATGATCAGCGAAGCCACGGCCGTCAGCTTTCGTCAAAACCTGGGCGACATGCTCAACCAGGTGCAGTACCGCCATGACAGCATCATGATAAAGCGGGATGGCAAGCTCGTGGCAGCCTTAGTGGATGCCCGCCTGTTTGAGCGGATCCGCCGGCTGCAGGCCAGTTTCGACGGGCTGTGCGAGCGCATTGAGGCTGGCTATGCCGAGGTTCCAGAAGCCGAAGGTCTGGCCGAGATTGACGCCGCCGTGGCGGCCAGCCGCGCCGGGCGCTGACCATGGCCGGGCTGGCCGTGGTGCTCGACACCAACGTGCTGCTTTCGGGCCTCGCTTACCCCGCCAGCGTGCCCGGCAGATTGCTTGCCGCCTGGCGTTTCGGGGCGCTGGAGGTGGTGCTGTCTGATTTCATTCTGGCTGAGCTGCGCCGCACCTTGCCCCGGCTGGAGCACCGGCATGGGCTGACGCCGGAGGCGATCGATGATCTGATCGACACCCTGGCGATCCTGGCCGAACTGGTGGAGCCGCAGGCCGTTGAGGAGAGCGATCTCACTGATCGCGACGACCTGCCGGTGCTGGGCACTCTGCTGGCGGCGCTGCGACTTGGCTTGGCCCAAACCCTGGTGACTGGCGACAAGGCCCTGCTGACCCTGCGGGATCGCTTCCCATCCGCACCCCCGCAGAGTTCTGGAAGGCGCATGGCGGCCTCTGAACGGTCTGCTGCCTACACCACCGAGTTGGGAGTTCCCCTAAACAAAGCACCAGGCCCAGCTCGGCGAGACATCGAGCACCAGATCGCTGGCGGTTGCCGCAGTGTCGGCGGATGATTCCAGGGCGCTCAGCGGCGCCCCTGATCGCGCAGCTCGGCGATGCTGATGCAGCCGAGGCTCTGCCCATGGTTGAACTCGCGCAGGCTTTGCTATGCATTCAGCCCGCACCAGCCCGACACCCCCACGCCCAACGGCCCAGGGCACCGGCTGGATCCTGCCTGCAAAAGCAGCATCACCGGCCCCAGACCTTGGCTGCGACCAAAACGTGCCTGCCGATACCGACAAGCGGGGGAGGCTTAATAATTTCTTCGGTTTTATTTAAAAAACTTTAAATGATTTGTTTTCTGCGTTTTCCCTCAAGCTGGCCCTCGGCGCCGCTGCGGCCCTGGCGGCCATCAGCCTCAGCCCGGGCTCGGCCCAGGCCTTTGTGGTGACGGTGGGTGGTTTGCAATATGACGTGACTACATTCACGGGTTCCTTCAACAGCAACATCAGCAAATTAGCCCTGCCCCCGGCGCCGGGTGAAATGCCTTGGTGGAGTTCTTCAACTCTAGCTGAACAGTTTAGGGACTAAGTTGGATCAGGATTGGGGTTTCCTAATTATAATGCCACTCACGGTCCACTTTTTGCTTATTCAGTATTTGACAATGGTAACATTGGTACATGCTATGTACTAAATAATAATAATGACTCCGGTTGTGGCCAGGCTGGTACTGATGAAGTGAGGACCTATGCCCAAGCCGCTCAAGTCCCCGCTTCCGTCCCAGGCCCCCTGCCTGCCCTTGGCGCCACCGCTGCCTTCGGCTTCAGCCGCAAGCTGAGGAAGCGGATCAAGCTGGCGCCGGGTGCCTTCAGCTCCGCCCTGCCCCGGGCCTGAATGCGGGCGCTGGAAGGGTTCCCTGTCTGAGGGCGAGCTCTAGGGGCTGGCGGCGATCGCCGCCGGAGCGGCCAATTGGCTGCTGGTGATGTTTGTGATGGCGGTGGCCTTGCCGCTGCTGCCGGCCAAGCTCGCTGATCCCTTCTGGCTGTTTGACAGCACCGCGGCCCCCACCCGCACGGAAATCCTGCGCCACGGTGGCCTGTGATCAGGCTCTGGCGGACGCCACCCCAGCGCACTCAACTTCGGGGACTGCTTCTCCTACACCCTGGCCCATCGACTGCAGGTGCCGCTGTTGTTCGTGGCCAACGATTTCAGCCGCACCGATCTGCGGGCGGCACTGTGAACCAGCCGGCCTGCAAGGTTCATTCCTGCTGCCAGGGATTGAGCAACGCCACCCCGGTGGCCTCGAAATCGGCCAGGTTGCGGGTCACCACCACCAGGCTATGCACCAGGGCCGTGGCGGCGATCAGGCCATCGCGAAAGGGTCGGGGGTCGGGAACGGGCAGGGCGGCGCTGCGCTGGGCCACAGCGCTATCCACCGCCAGAATCCGCCCCGCGAAAGCGGGCAGTACCGCCTGATCAAGCCATTGGCGCAACAAAGCGCCCTGGGCTGGATCACGGCGCTCCATCAACAGCACACCCAGTTCCAGTTCGTGGAGGGTGATCGCGGAGATGAACAGCGCCGTGGCCTCCACCTGGTCGGCCCAGGCGGCCACCCCGGCATTCGCCTTGCCGGAGCGCACCTTGCGCAGCTCCGAAACCAGGTTGGTGTCGAGCAGGAACATCAGGAGAAATCGGCCGCCCGGGCCAGCTCCGATGGCTGGATCAGGGGCAGCTCCAGATCCTCCCCAGCGGGCAGGGCCAGCAGATCAGCGATCGAGCGCTCCTGACCCAGCAAACGCCGATAGTCTTCGATCGAGAGCAACACATGGGCGGGGCGGCCCCGGTCAGTGATGAAAACCGGTCCCTGACTGGCAGCACGCTTGGCGCCGGCGGCGTCCTGGTTGAAGACGCGGCTGGTGATGGTGACGACCATGCGGATCAGAGCCGGATGGATTCAAGATAGCAACATTGCTACTTGGTGCGGATTGAGCGATTGACCGCCGCCAATATTTATATGGATGGCGATGGGGCTCCGGTGGATCTGTTCGATGTTGGCGTCTGCGGCCACGGGCGCCGCTGGAGCCCCCAGGTGCCCGTCTTCCTTGCCAAGCGGTCACCCCAGCGCAGACGATGGCCATTAAGTTCATTCGCCCCTGAATCCATGGCCGCCGAACGCTCCTTCATCGCCATCAAGCCCGACGGGGTGCAGCGGGGCTTGGTGGGTGAAATCCTGGGCCGCTTTGAGCGCAAGGGCTTCAAGTTGGTGGGTCTCAAGCAGCTCACCCCCAGCCGCGAACTGGCCGAAAGCCACTACGGCGTCCACCGTGAGCGCCCCTTTTTTGCCGGTCTGGTGGACTTCATCACCAGCGGTCCGGTGGTGGCGATGGTCTGGGAAGGCGATGGCGTGATCGCCAGCGCCCGCAAGTTGATCGGCGCCACCAAACCCCTGGAGGCCGAGCCCGGCACCATTCGCGGTGATTTGGCGGTGAACATCGGCCGCAATGTGATCCATGGCTCCGATGCCCCCGAAACCGCCGAATTTGAAATCGGTCTGTGGTTCACCCCCACCGAGCTGAGCGACTGGACGCCGGCTGATCAGGGTTGGCGGTCAGAGGGCTGAGGGGCCCATGGCTTTCCCTCTCACGGCGGCCGATCTCCAAACCGTTTCCCTGTTCGCCCACCTGCCGGCGGCCCAATTAGAGGTATTGCTCGCCGGTCAGATCCCCCTGGCGGCTGACGCTGATCAGGTCGTGCTCATCCAGCAGGACGAGGGAGAAGCCGTGATGGTGATTCAGGACGGGCTGGCCAAGGTGAGATCGTTCTCGGCCGATGGCGAAGAGGTGGTGATCGCCCTGCTGGGTCCTGGTGACCTGATGGGGGAGATGGCCGTACTGACGCATGGTCTTCGCAACGCCGATGTGGTGGCGCTGACACCTCTGCTGGCCGTGAAATTGCGGGCCGGTCTTTTTAGGGATTTGGTGTTCCATGATCCCCAGGTCTCCTTGGAACTGGCCCGTCTGCTGGCGGTGCGGCTGAGAGCCAGCCATGCCCGTCTGTTGTTGCAAAGGGCAGACGCCACCACCCGTTTGCTGGCGGTTTTGCGGGACATTGCCCTGACCGCGTCGCGCGGTAGTGATCCCCTCGCCCCGATCCCCCCCCTGCCCCAGCGGGAGCTGGCGGTCATGGCTGGTCTGGCACGGCCAACCACCTCCAGCACGTTGGCCAATTTGCGCGAGCGCGGCATCGTCAAGGTTGACCCCCAGGGGATGAGGATTGCCGATCCCCAGGCCCTGCGCAAGCGAGGACTGCTGGTTTAATTCTGGGCCCGACTCAGATGGGTTGTATGGATGGCGTCGGCTCGAATCGACTCCAGTGAAAAGGTTCTAGCTGGGGTTCGAACTGTTTCCAGCCATTGTTGATGGCCCCGACGAGCAGCTCCACCGTGACTGCCGCCAGCAGCACCCCGTTGCGGTGGTGGCCCGTCGCCAGCCAGAGCCCTTGAATCGGACTGGCGCCCAGCAATGGCGCCGCGTCGGCGGTGCAGGGGCGAAACCCCCACCAGCGCTCCATCGGCGGCCAGCTTGAGGCTTCGGGCAACAAGTCGGCCAGACCTTGCTGCAGTTGCCGTTGACCACTGGGCGTCAGCCCTGCGCTGAAACCTGCTTCCGGTTCGCTGGTCGCACCCACCACCACCAGCCCATCCTGACGCGGCACGATGTAGGTGCCTGGGCCGAACAGCACCCGAGTCAGGGCTTGGCGCGGCCCTTGGATGGAAAGCATCTGGCCTTTGACTGGAAACAAGGGCAGTTGGGGCAGCAGGCGAGCGCTCCAGGCTCCGCAGGCCAGCACGGCCCGCTGGCAGGGCATCCCGTGTTCCTGCTCGTCGGCACGCCTGAGGCGCACCCCAGCCAGTCGCGCCCTGCCCTGCCCTGCCGCCCCCCCTGGCTGCTTGGCTTCCGTGAGCAGTTCCAGCACTTCGCTACCTTCCTCAAAGGTCACACCCCGGGCGACACAGGCGGCCTCCAGGGCGCGCATCAGTTGGCGGCGGTTGTCGATCTGGCCGTCCTGGGCAAACAGCAGGCCGGCCGGCCAGTGGGGGGCAATGCCAGGCACCTCCCGCTCCAGCCCCGAGCGATCCAGGGGCAAGCCCCAGGGCGCAGTGGCGTAGCCATCCCGTTCGGCTTTGCTGGCAAACGGCACCACAATGCCGCAGGGGTGGAGACCGCAACCCAGACCGCTGTCTGCCTCGATGGTCGCGACCCAGGCGGGGATCAGCTCCAAGCTGCGTTGGCCCAGGGCCAACAACGGTCCTTGCAACCCCTCGGCGTGGGGGGCAAGCATGCCGGCTGCGACAAAGCCCGCCGCCTCGCTGCGGCGACGACTCAGCACGTGAACCGACTCTCCACGGCGAGCCAGGCCATGGGCGATGGCCAGCCCCAGCAGGCCTCCGCCCAGAACCAAGATGGTTTCTTGAGCTTGGCTGGCCATTGGTCTGGGATTAGCGATTGCCAGGTACCAAGCCCTTGCGGGGAGCCAAAAGCAGGGCTCTACCTGCCGGATCAGCCACAGCTGAGTCTGTCTTCAAGCTTTTGCCTTGGGCCCAGTACAGCAGCAGGGCGCGGAGCGGCCCGCCATCGCTGCTGGCAGGGGCGGGCAGGTTGAAATGGGTGCCA
>JBILDB010000371.1:0-2723 GCA_044352805.1 Cyanobium sp. | reverse complement strand
CGGTTTCCGCATCTGGCATCCAGCAGCGCACAACCCAACGGCCGTCACTGAGTTGTTGGGGTCCCAGGATGGCCGCAGGATGGTTGTGACGACAGTCCGCCAGACGCTGCGCGTCCTCAGCCATCCAGTCAAGGCGGGTTACGGACATGGCGGCTGGGTAAATTGGGGCGCGCCGGGAGCTTAGGCTCTCTGCGGCACCCTCAGCGGGCGCTGGGCAGCGCCGGATCGGTGGGGAAATCAACGCCGATGATGGCGTTGCGGCGGTCGAGAATCACAAAAATATTGTCATTCAGTCGTGTGAATTTCGTCAGCACCAGCACTAGTTTCATGTCGGTGGTGTCCTCGGCGCGGGCGACCTTCTCCACTTTCACCACTGTGCCGGTGCGCTGCTGCAGCGCCTGCCATTTGCGTTGCAAGGCCGCCGGGGGGATCTCCTCCTGCAACTTGGGGCCGAGGAAACTGGAGGCAAAAACATAACGGCCATCAATCAGGGCCTGAACAAATTGACGCGCCACCGTTTCAGCGGCCACATCGGCGGCGTCGAAGTGGTAAGCCTCCAGCCGTCCCTCGTTGTCGATGATCATCAACAGCTGGCGGGGCCCGGCGCTGGTGACCAGTCGGGCCTCGACCGCGCTTGAATCCAGCCCAGGCACCACCGAACCCAGGGTCCAGCTGAGAATGCGGGGCTGGTTGCGCAGATGGCTGCCCACCATGGCCGGGCTGGTCATGCGCTGCAGTTTGGGGGCGAATTGGGCGAAGCGAGCCTCGGCATCGCCTTCCTTGAGGGCCTTGAGGATCTGTTCGGCCGCAGCCCGGGCCCGCTCCTCACTGAGGGCAGCACTGGACTGGCTGCGGCTGGGGGCAACAGGGGCCGTCTGGAGCGGGGGCGCCTGGGCCTGCCCGAGCTGGGGGGCCAGGGCCGCAGCGACGGCCAGGGCAAGGGCTGGAAGCCCGGCGCTCAGGGTCGGACGCGGCATGGCAACGGTGGGGGCAACGGTCCCTTCAGTGTGCCCCAGCCCCATCGGGGCTGGCCCCAATGGGGCGAACCCCATGGGCCAGCAGGGGGTCAAGCCCCAGCCAGGCCCCGGCCAGATGCAACTGCAGGGTGATCACCCGATGCCCTGGTCCCGGAGCCGTGCGGGGCACCTGGCCGTCGCCGGGGTTGACGGCGATCTGGGGCCAGGCGGCACCCGCCAGGGAGAGGCGCAACCGCTCCCCGGGCGCCAGGGTGGCTGCCAGGGGCTGCAACTCCAGGCGCAGCTCTTGCCTTTGACGGCAGTGCTCCCCCCGCAGGCGCAGGAAGCCGGTGGAAATCTGACTTACCCGGGTGCCATCGGCGCTCACCACCGCCAGGGCGCCGCAGAGGTCAAAAGCTGGCTGGTCCGCCGCCACCCCCAGTTCGAGCCAAGGACGGCCCAGCAAATCCAGGCAGGTCGCCAGGGGTTCGCTGCTGAAGCAGGCCACATCGGCCCGCCCATCAATGTCGCCGCGCTCCACCAGGCCGGCATCTAGGCCCAGGTGGCCCCCCCGACCAGGGACCGGGCGCCAGGGGTCATGCACCAGCACCACCACTCCCTCCCCTGGCGGCAAAGGCGGCTCCCCAGCCTGGGCGGCGGCCGCCACCAACCGCCCCTCCAGCGAACGCACCGCCGCCAGCCCCCGACTCTGCAAACGCCAGCCCAGGGGGACGGGGGGGGGCGGGGGGGCCCAGGGCTGCCAGAGGCCGCTGCGCAGGTCCTGGAGCAGCACCGGATCGGTGCTGACCGGAGCGGGCTGGTCCGGGCTGCCCCCGGCCATGCGCCCACCAGGGGCCGGCGCCGGGGTGGGTGGCAGCGGGGTTGGTGGTAGTGGGGTAGGTGGTAGTGGGGTAGGTGGGTCCTGGGCCCCCAGCAGATGGCGCCGAAAAAAAGCCAACTGGCGCTCATCGCAGCCGCCGCGCCATTGCAGGTGGGACCAGGCGCCGATCAGCAGTTCCGGATTGCCGCCGGCCTGGTGCGCCCGCTGCCACAGATCCAACACCCCCCCCAGGTGGGGATCGTGCCAGCCGCCGATCAGCAGCAGGGGACGCCGCAGCAACGCTGGGGCCACCGGATGGATCCGCCAATCGCCGGGCCGGGCAGGATCCAGGCCGAGCCACCGCCCTCCCATGCCCCCAGGGTCATGGCGGGCCAACAGAGCGGGGCCTTCTTCCAAAAAACGGCCGGTCTCCAGGCTGCGGCGAATCTCCCACCAGCCAGCCCCATCGCCACGGCGGCGGCAGGCGGCGGCGGCCAACTGCAGGGCCCAGGCCAAGCCCAGGCTCCACCAATGGGCCCCCCCCGTACTCGCCCAGTGGAGACGCTCGTCCAGGCCGGCCATGGCGGGGGCCAGACAATCGGGCAGGGGGTCGTCCAAACCGGCTGGAGCAGGCTCTTCAGCGGCGGCGATCAGCAGTTGGCTGAGCCCTTGATACGAAAACCCGTAGCTGCCCACCAGCCCATTGCCCAACGGCAGGCGTCGCGCCCAGCGCACCGCCGCGGCCCCATCGACGGCCTCCTGGTCAAAGCCCCTGAATTGGCCTTCGGAATCGCCGCAGCCGCGCACGTCCTGCACTACAACCACAAAGCCCCGGTCGGCGTACCAACTGGGGTGGGCGTAGGTGACGGTGGAAGCGATCGCCCGGCCGTAGGGCTGGCGCATCAACAGCACCGGCCAGGGTCCAGGTCCCTCCTCGGGGCACCAGA
>JBILDB010000370.1:0-2729 GCA_044352805.1 Cyanobium sp. | reverse complement strand
GCAACGTGGCGCTCTGGGATGGCAAAGGACGAATGCTGCAGCCGCTTGAGGGGCAGGGCAGCGGCTTCAATGCCCTGGCCTGGCGACCGGATGGCCGCCACCTGGCTGCCGGTGATGCCCAGGGGCGTTGGTGGCTGTGGCCGGTGGCTGTGCCACCGCGCGAATGGCAGGGGCAGCGCGCAGGGGCCGGCTTCAGACTCAAGCCTTAGAATGAGAATCATTATTACAGAATGGCTGCTGATGCGTTCTTTTGCTGGGCTCCAGGCCCTGTCGAAGTTGAGCGGGGTGGTGATCGGGACCTTGATGCTGGCGGCCTGCGGCGCACCCCGCCACAACGCCCCTGATGCAACAGCTGACAAGGCTTTCAAAGTGGTCACCACCTTCCTGCCGATCACCCTGTTCACCCGCGCCGTGGCCGGCGACTGCGCCACCGTTTCCGCACTGATCCCTCCCAACCTGGGCCCCCACGATTTCCAGGCCAAGCCGGGGGACCTGATCGCCCTGCGCCAGGCTCGGGTGCTGGTGAAGAACGGCCTGGAGATGGAGGGGTTCCTGGGCAAGCTCATCGCTTCCGCCGCCAATCCCCAGCTGCAGGTGATTGATTCCAGCCGCGGCGTCGCCACCCTGGACACGGAGCACCATGACGACGGCCATGGCGGGGAGCAGAGCCACGGCCATGGCCATGGCCATGATCACGGTGCTGTGAATCCCCACATCTGGCTTGATCCGCTGCGGGCGGTGCAGCAGGTGGAAACCATCCGCGATGGCCTGGTGAAGGCCGATCCCAGCTGCGCTGACGGCTACCGGCGCAACGCGGCCGCCTACACCGCCCAGCTGCAGCAGCTGAACAGCGACATCTCCGCTCAGCTCAAGCCCTATCGGGGCAAAACGTTCGTGGCCTTCCACGACTTCGCCCCCTACTTCGCCCAGCGCTATGGCCTCAAGGCCGAGTACTTGGTGGATGTGCCCGAGCTCAATCCCTCGCCGGCGGATCTGCAGCGGGTGGCGGCCGAGGTGAAGGGCAGCCAGCTCAAGGCCCTGCTCAGTGAACCCCAGGAGGGCAACCGCTCCTTCAATGCCCTGGCTAAGGATCTAGGAGTGAAGGTGGTGGTGTTTGATCCGCTGGAGACGGCCACGGAGGAGGCTTCGCGCGATCCCTCCACCTATTTGAAGCTGATGCGCCGCAACGCGGCCGATCTGCGCCAGGCCTTCGGGCAATGACAGACAACGCCCCAGTGCTGCTGGTGGAGAGCCTGAGCGTTCGCCGTGGTGAGCAGCTGGCTGTGGAGCAGGTGAGTTTTCAGCTCGCCCGCGAAACCGATACGGCGCTGGTGGGTCCCAACGGTGCCGGCAAGAGCAGCCTGGTGGGCGCCGTGCTCGGTCTGCTTCCCACGGCCTCAGGCACCGTGCAGATCCTGGGCCACGCCCTCGGCCCAGCGGGCGAGTTGCCTCGGGCGGTGCGTGCACAAATCGCCTACTTGCCCCAGAGCTTGGCGTTACAGGGCCGCTTTCCGCTCACGGTGGGGGAATTCGTGGGCTTTGGCTTTGATCCGCCGGGCCTCAGCCTGGCCTGGCTGGGGTGCCGGCGCCGATCCGAGGCCGTGCAATTTGCCCTGAAGCGAACCGGCTGCCAGGACCTGGCGGAACGCCGGCTCAGCGAGCTCTCCGGTGGTCAGCTCAAGCGGGTGCTGCTGGCCTTCTGCGTGGTGCGGCCCCGCCAGTTGCTGGTGCTCGATGAGGCCCAGGCTGGCCTTGATGCCCCCAGCAGCGAGCAGTTCCAGGAGCTGCTGCTGGAGCTGCGCCGCCAAGAGGGCTGGACCGTGCTGCAGGTGTCGCACGATCTGGAGATGGTGCGCCGCAGCTGCGATCAGGTGCTGTGCCTGAACCGCCGCCTGCGCTGCAGTGGTGCCCCCGACCACGCGCTAAGTCCAGCGCGGTTGGCTGAGCTCTACGGCCCCAATGTGGTGCCCTACCGCCATCAACATGCCGGGGTTGATGGCCATGGCTGATGCCGCAGGCTTGCTGGAGGTTGTGGGCCAGCCGTTCATGCAGCGGGCTCTGCTTGGCGGCCTGCTCACCGGCGCCTTGGGCGGGCTGCTGGGCAGTTTCGCGGTGCTGCGTCAGCTTTCGTTCTTCAGCGATGCCCTGGGCCATTCGGCCCTGCTTGGCATCAGCCTGGGCATCCTGCTGGGGATCAATCCCACCCTGGTATTGATCCCGTTCGCGGTGCTGTTCGCCCTGCTGGTGAATCAGCTGGTGGCCCGTAGCGGCCTGCCGGCCGATGCCCTGCTCAACATTGTCTATTCCACCTCGCTCGCTTTTGCGGTGGTGGCCCTGAGCCTGGTGGAGACCTACAGCGGCGGCATCCAGCAGCTGCTGTTCGGCGACATCCTCGGCATCAGCTGGAGCGATCTGACGGTGATCGCGGTGCTGTTGATGGGCGCCTTGATGTATCTCGCCCTCAGCCTGCGCGCCCAAGTGCTGCTCACGCTCAACAGTGATCTGGCCGGAGCCTTCGGTGTGGCAGCCAGCCGTCATCGCCTGGCCTTCATCATGCTGCTGGCGGTGGTGGTGGCGGTGTCGATCAAAGCGGTGGGGGTGTTGCTGATCAGTGCCTTCGTGGTGATTCCGGCCTGCGGGGGGCGGTTGGTGAGTCGCCACTTCCCGCTCTATGCCCTGCTCTCCGCCTGCCTCGGCGGTGGCTGTGCCCTGCTGGGCCTGCTGGGTTC
>JBILDB010000070.1:0-9022 GCA_044352805.1 Cyanobium sp. | reverse complement strand
TACATGGAAGGGAGCCGACAAGGTTAGAGCCAGACTTAGCCATGGCATAGCAATCGGGGGCAGGGCAAAAGCCGAAGCCAAAAAGTGCATCTCAGTTCAAAATGATCGGAGCGTTGTCGCCGCGCAACACACAATGGGAGACGCTCCAATCAAAATAGCTCCAGACTGCAGGGGGGAGTCGATAGTCGCAGCCAGGAAAATCAGCTAACAAAATGCCCGTGGGCTGGGCCGAACAATAGGGGCGACTGCCGGGCTTGGCGAGATATTGCTGGTGGTAAGTCTCTCCCGGCTGGAAAGCAACATCTGCCCGAATCTCGGTGGTAATCGGGCCGAAGCCAGCGGCGGCCAACTGCAGGCCGTATTGGACAGCGCTGGCGGTGGCCAGGGCCAACCCTTGGGGATCGTCAATAAAAATCGCCGAGCGGTACTGGCTGCCCCGGTCATTGCCCTGGCGATCCCCCTGGGTGGGGTCGTGGCATTCCCAAAAGAGCTTGAGGAGATCGCTTAGATGCACTTTCTTTTGATCCCAAACCACCCGCACCACCTCGGCATGGCCACTGCGGCCACTGCAAACCTGTTGGTAGGTGGGTTGGGCAAGGGCACCGCCGGCATATCCCACCGCCGTCGTCACCACCCCGGGGAGGCGCCAAAAGCCCTTTTCCGCCCCCCAGAAACAGCCACAGCCAAACAGCACCTCCCCCTGGCCAGAACCGACTGGCGCATCAATGGGGGTCCCCAGCACCGCATGGGTGCGTGCTTGGGAAGCCCTGCTATCCAGGGCACCCTGGCCTGATCCGGAAAAGAGTCCGAGCACGGCGAGACAATGGCTTTAGCTCAGCCTAAGCAGGACTGGCCAGGCTCAGACCGGCTCCAACCGTTCGGCCTGCTCCCTTTCCCACAGCCGCCGGTACGGACCCGCCACGGCGACCAGGTCCCGGTGGTGACCCTGCTGTACCAAACGCCCCTCTTCCATTACCAGGATGCGGTCACAGGCGGCAGCGGCAGAAAGCTGGTGGCTGATCATCAACACCGTGCGCCGTTCCTGTTCGCGCACCGACCGCAGGATGGCCGCAGCGGTGTTGTTATCCACACTGGCCAGGGCATCGTCGAGCACCAATAAGGGAGCGTCGACCAGCAGGGCCCTGCCCAGGGCCGTGCGCTGACGCTGACCACCACTGAGGGTGATGCCCCGTTCCCCCACCAAAGTGTCGTAGCCGTCAGGGAAACCGCGGATGTCAGCCTCCAGCCGAGCCTCACGGGCCGCCTGCTCGACCTGGCCCTGGGAGGCTTGGGGGTCGCCGTAGCGGAGGTTGTCCGCCAGGCTGCAGGTGAATAGGTAACCCTCCTGGGGCACCAGGGCCACCCGGGAGCGCAAGCTGCCCAAATCCAGAGCCGTGATGTCGACCCCATCAAAGAACAGCTGCCCTTCCGGCACCTGCACCAGTCGCCCCAGGGCGCGGGCCAGGGTGGTCTTGCCGCAGCCCACCGGCCCCACCACGGCCACCAGTTCGCCCGGCGCCAGGGTGAAATGCAGGTTGTCGAGGGCGGGGCGCTGGCCGTCGGGATAGCGCACGGTGAGACCCACCGCCTGGACAGCCCCTCGGGCGGGCTCTGGAGCCCGCTGGGGTCTGGCGGGGGAGGTAATCAGGGAGCGACGGTTGAGCAGGGCCTCGACCCGCTCCAGGCTCACCTGGCCGGTCTGAAAGGTGTTGAGGGTGAAACCGAGCAGGGCGGTTGGAAAAACCAGCCGCTCGACGTAGAGCACCAAGGCCACCAAATCACCGATGCTGAGGCTGCCTCGCTCTAGCTGGCCACTACCGAGCGCCAACAGCAACAGCAGGCTGATGGAGGAAATGCCCTCCAACAGGGGGAAAAGGGTGCTGCGGGAACGGGCCAGACCCAAAGCCGCATCGCGATAGGCGCGATTGCGGCCGGCGAAGGCTTTTTGTTCGGTGGCCTCCTGGCCATAAATTTTGATAGCGCCGATCCCGGAAATGTCCTCCTGGATCAGGTCGCTGAGGCTTGCCAGGGATTCCTGCAAGCGCCGTTGCTGGCGCATCATGCGGCCGCCGAAGAGGCGAACCGTCATCAACATCAAGGGATAGAGACCCACCGCCGCGAGGCTCAAGCCAGGATTGATCAGCAACATCGCCGGCAGCGTCATGGCATACGCCAAGGCGGTGTTGGCCAGGCTGAGCAGGGCAAAACCCAGCAACCGACGAACATTTTCGACGTCGCTAGTGGCACGGCTGATCACCTCGCCACTGCCCATACCCTGGACAAAACTGGGTTCTTGCAGCAATACGTGATCGAAGATGCGCTGTTTGAGGTCGGCCTCCACTTGGCGGCCGATCCCAAACACCAGGACGCGGGATGCCAACCGCACCAGCCCCATCACCGTGGCCAGGGCCAAGATCAGAGCCGCTTCCACCAGCAGCTCCTGCTGGCTGAAGCCATCTTTGAGACTCTCGATGATCCGGCGCACCAAAAGGGGAAACGCGGTGCTCAGGAGGTTGACCACCACCAACGCCACCACACCGAGAGCGACCTCGCGACGGTGGGGACCCAGGTAACGGGCAATCAGATCGAGCCGCAGGGCTCTCATCGGCGTCTAGCTGGCCATTAGATGCGCCTAACCTACGCAGCTCCCTCGGACTGCCGGCGTGCCGCGATGGACCAGCAGAACCACCCTCTCCATGGCACGGACCGGGCCCATGTCGACCGCTTGCTGGCCGTGGAAACGCCTGCGGACGCCGATCTGGTCGATGCCGCCCGGTTGCTGACGCGTTATGCGGATTTTCCCGGTGCCCCGGACCTGCGCGACGATTTGGCCAAGGTTCTGCGGCTCTGGGGCTTGGATCTGAGCCAGCTGCAAGGGCGCACCAGGGCGCTCTGGAGCGCCGGGTTCCGCCCCATCGGGCTCGCCCCTGTCAGTGAGGGTGTCGGCTCAGGCTTTGACACGGCCAGCGAGGAAACTGGCTGAGGCTCCTTGCCCTGATTGGCTTGCCCGCTGAGACCAACCACAGCCTGCCCGTTGCGGTTGGCCCTTCGCTCGCCATAAGCGGCCCCTTCGGGTGATAGTGGGGTGTCCCCATCACCCGGCCCGGCGTGCCCTGCACCCGGGCTTTTTCTTGACTGTTTATTGACGATCTGCCTTTCTTGCCGTGATGACTGCCCCCCAGACCTGGCCCCAGCTGCTTGAGCAACTGCTGGCGGGCCATTCCCTGAGCGACGTCCAGGCTGGTGCCCTGATGCAGGGCTGGCTTGAGGGGGCCATCGATCCGGTCCTCACCGGCGCCCTGCTGGCCGCCCTCCGCGCCAAGGGCACCACAGGGGAGGAACTGGCCGCCATGGCCACCGTGTTGCGGCGGGCCTGCCGCCTGGCCAGCCCATTTCCAGAGCTTGCCGATGGCCTCGAATTGGTGGATACCTGCGGCACCGGCGGCGACGGTGCCGACACCTTCAACATCTCCACGGCGGTGGCCTTCACGGCCGCCGCCTGCGGGGCGCGGGTGGCCAAACACGGCAACCGCAGCGCCAGCGGCCGTGTCGGTTCGGCCGATGTTCTCGAAGCCCTGGGCCTAAATCTGGCGGCGCCCCAGGAACGGGTGCTGGCGGCACTGCAAGCCCATGGCATCACCTTTCTGTTCGCCCCCGGCTGGCACCCGGCCCTGGTGGAGCTGGCACCCTTGCGCCGCCGCCTCGGCATCCGCACGGTCTTCAATCTGCTCGGTCCCCTGGTCAATCCCCTCACCCCCCAGACCCAGGTTCTGGGGGTGGCCCGCGCCGACCTGCTCGATCCCATGGCCAGCGCCCTGCGGGGGCTGGGACTGGCCAGGGCCGTGGTCGTCCATGGGGCGGGGGGTCTCGATGAGGCATCCCTGGCCGGTGCCAACGAACTGCGGCTACTGGAGGCGGGGGCGATTCGCCAAGAATGGCTGGAGCCAGCCTCGCTGGGGCTGGCGCCAGCCCCCCTGGAGGCCCTAGCTGGCGGAGATCTGGCTACCAACGCGGCCCACTTGGAGGCCGTGTTGCGGGGCCAGGGTCAGGATGGCCATCGCGACGTCGTAGCCCTCAACACCGCCCTGGTGCTTTGGGCGGCGGGCCTGGCCGACTCCCCCGCCGCCGGGGTTCCCCTGGCCCTGGAGGCCCTCGCCCAGGGTCGTCCCTGGGCCAAGCTCCAGCAGCTTCGCTCGGTCCTGGCGGCGCCGACAACCGGAGCCAGCACCACCACCTTGAACTCCCCTCCCCACCAGGCAGGGCAGCCAGGTGCGGGATGATCCCCCCAACTGAGCCGCCCCTGGTGTCCGAGACCGCCACGCCCCCAGTGCCTTCCCCTGGGCCCGGGCCCAGTACCACTTCGGGTACCGCAGGCGAGGCTGCCCCTGGGGCGCTGCTGGTGCTTGCCGATGGAACCGTGCTGCGGGGTCTGGCCTGCGGCGCCCGCGGCACCGCCATCGGTGAAGTGGTCTTCAACACAGGCATGACTGGCTACCAGGAGGTCATGACAGACCCCAGCTACGCAGGTCAGCTGGTCACCTTCACCTATCCAGAACTGGGAAACACCGGGGTCAATCCCCAGGACCAGGAAGCCAACCGACCCCACGTTAAGGGCCTCATCACCCGGCGGCTTGCCCCGGTGGCCAGCAACTGGCGGGCCACTGAAGACCTTGAACGCTGGTTACAGCGCCATGGAGTGGTGGGCATCCGCGACGTCGACACCCGCGCCCTGGTCCGCCACCTGCGCGAGGGCGGCTCGATCAACGGCGCCATCAGCAGCGAGGGCCTGAGCCCGTCCGTCTTGCTGGAGCGGGTGAGGTCGGCCCCATCAATGGATGGCCTGAATCTGGCGGCCACGGTGAGCACTGGGGAGTCCTACGGCTGGTCCCGGCTCTGCGAGGCGGAGTTCGACCAACGACTCCAGAGCCAGCCTGAGCGGCCCTATCGCATCGTGGCAGTCGATTTCGGCATCAAGCGCGCCATCCTCGAACGGCTGGTGGCCCACGGTTGCGAGGTCACGGTGGTCCCCGCCAACGCCAGCCTCGAAGAAATACTTGTGCACCATCCTGAGGGGGTGTTTCTCTCCAACGGACCGGGCGATCCGGCGGCGGTGACCGAAGGCATCGCCCTGGCCCGCCAACTGCTCAACCAACCCGATCTCCCCCTGTTTGGCATCTGCCTCGGCCACCAGATCCTGGGCCTGGCCCTGGGTGGCCGCACCTTCAAGCTTGAGTATGGCCACCGGGGTCTCAACCACCCCTGCGGCAGCCCTGGCCAGGTGGAGATCACCAGCCAGAACCACGGATTCGCCTTGGCGGCCGAGTCCCTACCGGCGGGACAGGTACGGATCACCCACCACAATCTCAACGACCGGACGGTGGCAGCCCTTAGTTTGCTGGCCAAACCGGCTTTCGGTGTCCAATACCACCCCGAAGCCAGTCCAGGTCCCCACGACTCGGACCACCACTTCGGACGCTTCGTTTCCCTGATGGCAGAGCGCCGTTGAGGTCATCCAGGGCAGGGGTGATTGATCCTTGCTAGGGCAGTTGGAAATCAAAATCTTTCTGCGCCAACGGCGTGGGATGACTACACTTCGCCCGTAAATGCTTAGGGAGCTGGACCAATCACTGAACTGCAGCGTTTGACCGTGTCCCTAAGGGGGGGCTGCGAGAAAACTGACAAAGCCCTGGTCTTTGGTTTTACAGGTCAGCTTGATGCCTATTCGGACAAGCAGTTCAGCGCCTACATCGCCGAACACAGCCACGGGGCGTCCCTGCCTCTGATCATCGACCTGAGCCGCATCGATTTCATCGATTCCTCAGGCCTAGGGGCCCTGGTGCAACTCGTCAAGAACTGCAAGGAAAGCGGCACTCAATTCGCCCTACTCGGTAATGCCAGAGTCGTGCAAACAGTCAAACTGGTTCGTCTCGAAGCCTTCCTGAATCTTCAGCCCTCCCTCGCAGACGCCCTTGCCCAATTCGGCCCTGCCTGAATCGGGCATCCCCCCCGATCCCCCGTGGCTGAGCCATCTGCCCCCCTCCCCGGCAGACAGCAATCTCGGCCCGCTGCAGTTGGCCTGGTTGGGCGATGCGGTATGGGAACTGCACCAGCGGCTGCGCCACTGTCAGCGGGCCGGACGCAGCGACCAGCTTCATCGTGCCGTGGTAGCCAAGGTTAAGGCCGAAGCCCAGGCCCAGGCCCTGCAACAACTTGAGCCACTCCTCAACGACAACGAACGGGACCTGGCCCGACGGGGACGCAATCGGGCCAAGGGCTCCTGCCGCGGTGGTTCGGCGAGCACCTACGGACAGGCCACGGGATTTGAGACGATGTTGGGATGGCTCTTTCTTCGGAATCCCCAGCGGCTGGCCGAGTTGCTGGCCCACCTCGATAAGACCGACCCTTTCCCACCGCCTCCCAACCCATGAGCCAGCCTCCAAATCGTCGCTCCGACAACCGTTTCCAACGGCGCCCCGGCGGCCGACCGGAGGGAGGGGGAGGGGGAGGGGGCCGGCGCTTTCCTTCTTCCTCTTCGGGTCCGCCGCCGCGCTGGGGCGCTGGCCGCCGGCCCGAGGGGTCAGGTGATCGACCCCCCTTCGACCGAGGCGCCTCCGAAGGCAGGTCCTATGGGGGTAAACCCTATGAGGGCAAGAACTTCGAAGCAAAGCCCTACGAGCGCAAGCCCTATCAAGGCCAATCCAGCGAAGGCCGCTCCTTCGAAGGCAAACGACCTGGCTACGACCGCTCCGGTCCGCCCCGCTCTGGCTCACCCCGCTCGGGCCCGCCCCGCCCAGGCCTGCCTCGTTCTGGCCCCGAGCGAATTGGGGGAGAGCGACCCAATTTTGACCGCCCCCGCAGTGAAAGATCCTGGGGCGAAAGACCCGGTGGCGACCGTGCCGGCGGCGACCGCGCCCGCTTCGATCGCCCCGGTGCTGAACGCTTCAGCAGAGCCTCGGCAGACCGGCGCCCCAGCCGCGATGGTCGACCCTTCAACCGCGAGGGCGGTGCTGGCTCGCGCGACAACCGCCCCTCCTTCGATCGGCCCCGGTTTAGCGGAGAAGGGCCCCAAGGCTTGCGCGATGGGGATCGCCGGCCCCGGCCTGGCTCCAGGGGAACCTTCGGGCGCCCTCCAGTCCGTTCTTTCTCCCCCTCAAGCTCGACGCCGATGGCGAGCGAAGGTCTCGAAGAGCAGGAAAGCTTCTCCGCCGATGCCCCCTCAGACCTTGTCTGGGGACGCCATTCGAGCTTGGCGGTGCTGGAGGGAGGCCGGCCCGTTCATCGCGTTTGGTGTACGCCGGAAATGCGTTTCAGCCCCCGCTTCCTGCAGCTCCTGCGCGAAGCCAAGGCTTCCGGCGTGCTGGTCGAAGAAGTCACCTGGGCACGGCTGGGCCAGATCAGCGGTGGTGCCGTTCACCAGGGCATCGTGCTGCAACCGGCCGCCGCCGAAACCCTCGACCTAACCAGCCTCATCGAGGGCTGCAGTGCCCTCGGCGAAGCGCCCCTGCTGATGGCGGTGGATGGTCTCACCGATCCCCACAACCTCGGTGCCATCCTGCGCAGTGCGGAGGCCCTCGGGGCCCACGGCATGGTGCTGCCCCAACGGCGCAACGCTGGACTCACCGGCTCGGTGGCCAAGGTGGCCGCCGGCGCCCTCGAGCACCTGCCCGTGGCCCGGGTGGTCAACCTGAATCGCTCCCTGGAAACCCTCAAGCAGGAGGGCTACCGGGTGATCGGCCTGGCAGAAGAGGGCAGCGTCACCCTGGAGGAGGCCAACCTGGAGGGCCCCTTGGTCGTGGTCACCGGATCGGAAGGCGATGGCCTTTCTCTGCTTACCCGCCGCAACTGCGACCAACTAGTGCGCATCCCCTTGCGCGGCGCCACCCCAAGCCTGAATGCCTCGGTTGCCACCGCCCTGTTGCTCTACGAGATCGCCCGGCGGGGCTGGATGGCAGGACTGCAAGGCACCGCCCCCGCCCCGCGGCTGGTGCGCCCCGCCATGGCCAGCACTCCCTTGTTGGGCCTTGATGAAGCAGCCGACGCCAATGACGCCGCCGAACTGGACGACCCCCTGGAGGCCAGCGGCGAACCGTTGACAGAGCCCTGGCAGGCCACGATTGCCCCTGGGGAAAGCTTGGCCAATGGCGCCAGCAGCCTGGACAGCAGCCCAGGCAACGACCCGGAGATTGGGCAGCCAACGCCATCGCCGGCGGAGTCAGCACCGTCCCCCGATCTTGGCCTTGAAGTGGTTGGTGGGATAGAGGTCCCCTGGGGGGGAGCAAGTGCGCCTTCGTTCTTTGACAACGACATTCGTCTCTGAAACCTGATCAAGTCGTTCACGGGGCCGGCAAGATCAGGCTCCACGATGGGCTGCATGGCCCTCTCGCTGCCTTGCCACCCATGAACCGCCTCCACTGGACAGCGCGAAGTCTGGCCAATGGCTTCGGTCTGGCCTGGTGGGCGCGGGTGGATAGTCGCTCCCCGGATGCGGAGTACTGGTTCGGACCGTTTGTGCGGCGCCGCAGCCTGGATCTCGCCCTACCGGCCTTTCTGTGCGATCTGCAGGTCGAAGGACCGGGTTTGCTCCAATACCGGGTCCTGCGCACCTGCCGCCGCGAACCCCTCACCATCTTCAGCGAGGGACCTCCGCCGGATCTGGGCCTGCGCTGAGGCGGGGCCGGCTGATAGCGTCCAACCTCGTGACGCAAAGGGTCGATGGGCATCGCTGAATGGCGCCAGCGGTTGCGCAAGGGGGAGGTCTCGGCCCGACAACTGACCGAGAGCTGTCTGGCGCGCATTGACTCGGTCGACGCTCAGGTCCATGCCTTTTTGGAGGTGACCCGCGAACGGGCCCTCGCCGACGCCGACCGCATTGACCTGGCCCGGGCCGCCGGCCAGGAGCTGCCGCCCCTGGCCGGCATTCCCATCGCCATCAAGGACAACCTCTGTACCCGCGGCATTCGCACCACCTGCTCAAGCCGCATGCTTGAGGATTTTGTGCCCCCCTACGAATCCACCGTCACCG
>JBILDB010000069.1:0-9024 GCA_044352805.1 Cyanobium sp. | reverse complement strand
GCTGGCTGGCGGTGTGGATTGGCTGGCCCTGCTGTTGGTGGCGCTGGCGCTGGTCCTGCTGCTGGTGGCCCGCTGGCGGGTGTTGTCCGTGATCGGTGCGGCGGCCATGGTGGGGGTGGGGCGTTGGGTGTGGCTGGGCTTGTGAAGCAGTAGGTAGACCTTCGCTGATAAGTGCCTTCAGCTCTCCCAAATCCGGCGCGGATCAATCACGAGGCCGGGGAACTCCAGGCCCGCCTCCAATCGGTTTGGATTATTAAGAATCTGGGGAGTATTGGTTGTTTCGGCGTTTCCTGTCTGCCAAATTTCCACGGTGCGGCTTTGTGGCAGCAGCAGCCAGCCGAGTCGGGCCCCATTGGCCATGTAGGCAGCCATCTTCTTGCGCAACGCCTGGGGTTCATCTGAGGGGCTGGCCAGCTCTACCACCAGATCGGGACAAAGGGGCGCAAAACCCTCCCGTTCGGCCTCGCTCAAAGCCTGCCAGCGCTCCAACCGCACCACACTGGCGTCGGGGCTGCGTACGGAGCCATCTGGAAGCAGGAAGCCGGTGGAGCTATCAAAGAGTTTCAATGGCAACCGGCCCTGTTCGATCGCCAGCCACAGCAGGGCTCCGAGGGTCTGGTTGCGGGCACCGGCGGCGCTGCCCGTGGGGGTCATTTCAACCAGATGGCCCAGTGCATCAAGCTCAAGCACCGCCTCTGGGTTGGCCGCACACACTTCAGCGAACTGGGAAGGCGTGAGGCTGAGCGTGCGGGGCAGGGTGAGCATGGGGGGCCCTTTGGGAAGGGTGAGTTCAGGTTAGGGGAGTCTGGAACCGTTATGAGCTGGCGTACAATAATCTTTCCAAATAAAATCTTAGCTCTTTAGGCATCCCTGATTCACAGAATCAGTGGGTCTGCGGTTGAAGTCATTTTTTTGTGACTTCCCAGCTGGAGTCTGATAACTAACAAATGCCACGGTTGGCTCTTTCTCTAGGAATCGCTGACTTGCGACCTCATGGTTAAATCTAGAACAATGACAGCTATATCATCAACATCTGGATACTCATCTGCAATGCTGTTCCAATAGTGTTTAAGTGCCCTTGCTAATTCCTTTAATTCTACTCGGCTACCGTTGATCTCCCAACGTCTTTTAGTTTGGCCAGTTCCCCGCCACACCAATAGCATCACGCCAAATCTGGCAGATGGTTCTCTCAGATAATCACCAACTAGTTGGTTTCGGAGCCGCTCGCAAAGTTCTGGTCCAGACCATTTTTCGAGCAACTTTAATTCAATGGGTACCGGTGAATTCACACTTTGACATTGCACACAAATATCCGGACGCTGTGCATTGGCAAGCTCTGCTTCCTGAGCAATCGTGTATTGCAAGTGCTGGCCAAGATTGAGCCAACCAGCGATTAAGATTCGCATTTTAGTTTCATCAGGAGCCAGTTGCCAAGTTTGGTAAGGGCTGTGATTTCCGAATTCCAACCAGGACTTCATGTCCATGAGGCGTTGTACAACTAAATCAAAAAGTTGGCGATGGGTCGCGGGTGTCATTGTAAGAGATTGCTCGAACTCAATCAACTGCTCAACCGACCAAGCCTCGATGTCGCTATCTTCTTCAGCTCGTCTATAGGCAAGTTTTTTAAAATGGTTTTGATAAGCTGGGACAGGGTGTTCTTCGATCAGCTCAGTTATTGCAATATAGCTAGACTTTCCAGGTATTTTTGAGAGTATATCAAATAGAATATTTCGCGCATTTTGAGCATAGTCACGTACTCCTAGGGAAGATTCAAACCCATTGACTCGGCCGATGTCATCCTCAACTCGAATGTATTGATGCATCATGAGATAGAGTGACTTAAGATGTTCTACAGTACGAAAAAGCATAAAGTAAGGTCTCCCCTCTCTTTCGTACCGCTCACCCATGAGCGCAACAATAAATAGTTGAGCTGCCTCGGTTGCTTCTTCACCAAGATTTTCCAGCCATTGCTGTACTTGAGGTATTCCAGTAGTTGGGTCGCAATCGACGAGTAGTGCATACCAACCTGGGAGATTGACTTGGTCATTGGCCTGGGCAATTTGTTGACTGGCGACAGCCGCCAATCTGGCCGGTTCTATGCCGCCATTCACCAGGATTTGCAGGCAATGATTGCGGTTGTTGCCAAGGGCTGTTGGATTGGCTGCGACCCATTGCAGCAAATCAGGTGCGAGGGCACCATGGAGCCAACGGCCGTGATAGACCAATGGACTTAAGATGTAGTGCATTGGTGTTTCTGGCTTGGCATTCTCCAATTCCCATACCAACTCTTTAAGCACAGCTTCTTTCACCAAATCGGGAAAAACTCGATGCAGCTGCTCAAGCCAGCGGGGTAAGCCGTTCGAATACCAAGTGATGTAACGTAATGCATGACGAACATCGGGTTCCATTAGGTTGTTCGGAAAACTCTCCGTCTCAGCGGCTTCAATTTCAAGCCCTGCCTTAGCAAAGGACAAAGAATATGTATGGACTCTTGTCGGGTCACCTTCAGAGCGTAGTCCTGGCAAATACTTTCGCCATTGGTTGACAGCGGCAGTGCGATAGGCCAAGGCAACGGGTTCACCAAATTCTGGTATGAGCAGCTTCCAATTTGCGTAATCACAGAAGCCACCAGCTGATTGCATATTTCTTAATTCAACCATAAGCCAGTTTATATCATTTGTTATTTCGCCTTGATTCATGTCATTGAAGGGATGGATTCGATCGGGATTAGCCCGTACTTCGGCAATCCATGTTGTTCGTTCCTGTTCCCTTTGTAATCGAGTTTGCTCCAATCGCAAAGTTCTTTCTTGGTTATAAATTTGGTATTGACGTACATTTTCGGGTATAGATGGATTTAGCAAAAGCTCTAACTCTTCTCGCAATGGCTGGTTAGCTGCCACGGCTTCTTGAAGGCTGGATAGCAGCACCGTTGGCCTACCGGCTTGCGCGTAAACAATAAATGCCCTGCGAAGTGCTATTAACTTGTCATCTTGAAGAGTGCGGTTGACAATATAATTAATTAATCTGGAAAAGCTGTTGGTGTCGAATGCCCAATAATGATCTCTAATAGCTACAAACAAATCTTCGCTTAAAGCTTTTCCAATCTCAGTTCGCGCTGAACGTACCCGTTCAATGCTGTACCAATAAAGAGCATCGTTCAAATCTGCATAATTCGGTATTAATGATTTCAGGCTTTCACTGTAAGAATCTGTGTTGTCTTCTAGCAAATATTTTTGTGCTGTTCCATTGAACAAAATAGCCAACACATCTTTGTTAAGATATTCTACATCTGTTGCTAGTAAAATCAGTTTCTCCACTGCATGCAGAGCATAGTCAATCAGCCAGAAATACTTATTTGATACCTCGCATTCTCGATCTTGGACGAATGGCTGCTGTTCAAGATATCCATTTAGTCCAGAGATAAGCTGGTTTAGTTTGTTTAGATTCTTGCCAGCCGCTAGCCGTTCAATATAGTCATGCAGGGTTTTGTTGAGCAAAAAGGAATTAATTTTTTGTGGTACTACCCGCTTTCCGAGAGAAACCAAAACCTGTTCAATATTGTCAGGAACAGCTTCTCTAATAAGTACTTCAACTATTTCATGGGGTATTTCTCTCTCTTGTTCGTGCAGTGTTTGCCACAAATGGCTCTTCTGTGCATCACAGCCACATGCCATAACTGCCAAAGTCGAGCTTCTTCTGGCATAGAGAACCCGCGAGCTATCGAGGACAATGTTGAGTAGAGGCTCTACGCAATTGGACATCTTCCCTTGCCAGACAAGCCTGCCAAGAAAGTAGATGGCATTGTCATTGTTCAAATGCTCGTTGATAAGTTGAAGTGTGTCGTTCGCGAGATCTTGAGTTGCTATTCGTATTAGTGAACTCCGATCTTGTGCAGAACGTACCTCCTCTCCTGAAGCAATCCGTTGAACAATATCGGACAAAATCTGCTGCCTCACCTGCAAAGGTAGTCGTGAGGGGTCGCCTTCCTCAATGGCAATCTCAGGACGAATGCCGATAGACTTTGTTAGAATATAGTTATCTAAAAGTATGAGCCATGGCAAAATTGGTCGCAGTCTTGGGCTAAGTACTTTCTCACCATATTGTTCACGAAAGAACAGGTTTTCTATCGTGCTGCGACTTTGCTCTTTACTTAGTAAATAATTGAACCATTCAGCAGCAAGGAGTTCGCGAACATCCCGATTCCTAAATCTTACTGCGCCATAGATAACATCATTAAAGATGCCACGCTCTAATAGCGCGCGCACATCGCCAGGTTCCCAATCGTGAAGAATATTTGTTGGTTCAATACCTGGTTTATTATGCGAGGTATCTTGCACATTTAGATTTACCTGCCCAGTTAGGATGACGGCAGCGGCTAACCGCCGTGCACCTTGTTTTGCCTGCTCAAGATTAAGGGTTTGCTTCTGGGAGCGGTCGGTATTGTGACTATCGTCTAGCCTTTTCTCGATAATAAAATGGAGTAGTTCGAGTCGTCCGTCCAGATTTTGGCCTTTTTCCCATTTAGCCAGAATTGCTTCAAGATCAAAGGGGCGTTCGGCCAAGCTCCAAAGGTTGAGCCTTTCAATCTCATCTAGTAATTGATTGATATTTTCTACATTGCGTGTGTGACAGAAGTGCTGAATTTTTTCCCTATCCAAAGGACGTAGAAGATAGATTGATGGTGCACCCTTATGTTTAAATTGCCCTGAACCATCATCTGCCTCGGTTCCTCCTGTTAATGGACGAGATAATATACTTTTCATTAATTCACGATCTTCAGCGGCTCTCCAGGAGTAGGGTCGACTGGAGATATATATGTGAGCCCTATGCACTCCATTGCTTATGGCCCTGGCAAAGTGCCGTAGCGCTTTTTCAAAGGCTCTCGGTTCTTTAAGTCTTGATTCATCCACCGAGTCTAGAAAGAACCATGCCTCTTGTGTGGAATCCAGCCATGACTGAAAATCTGCTTGATCACCTATTTCAAATGCATTCTGGAAATCAGTTTCAATATCTTCGATGCGAATAAAAAATGCTCGCTTTCCTTGCTGTTTGAGAAAATCTGCCCGATGCTTTAGCTCTTCGGTCTTGCCCGCACCTGCTTCGGCTAGAATAACGCAACGGAATTCCTGCTCAAGATCATGCCAAGACTTGGATTTGAGATGCCCCCAATCCGCTAGAGTTTGATTTTCTTCCGCAGCTTCATTGCTATTGGGGACTGGCGTAAACTGCCGGTTTAATTCGATATAGTCTTCGTTTGTAGTCATTGTTGTTGTTGCTTCACTCCCTGCCGGTTTGGTTGATCTGCCATGGGCCGGGTTGCGGGCACCTGCTAATGCTACCAGCCGGATACCGCCATCGTAGTCTACTCCTCATTCTGATCCCAGTTCTGTTGGTGATGGTGATCTGCAGCAGATGGCGCGGGAACGACAGGGGACAATCGCCAGCCAGATGCACCATCATTTTCAGACAGGCCAGGGCGAACGAGCAGGAGCTGTAGACGTTAAGCCGATCACAGGAGTTCCAGTCCCCCAGGTTAAGTGCGGCGCCGTTGCCGCTGATGTCGTTTCCGTTCAGGTGCGGTCTTGGTTGGCGATGCGCTAGATGCAATCCGTCACGTTCACCTGAGACGCATCAAATGTTGGTGCTCGCCCCAATAGCGCCGACCAGGTTGGTAAGCAAGCCCTCGCCTTATGGGTTGTTCAGGTAAAGCTCGGGGGCGGCGCCACCGAAAGCATGGTTTGGGCGGCGCAACCAGTAATCAACCCAGGCGACGGCATCGAACGGCTCGCATTTGCCCGACTCGCTTAGCAGCGTTTATACTTTATTGATCGTTCTGGTTTTCACGGCCGTATTATCTGCGTCCACGCCCAGAGAATCCAGTTCGCCTGGCGCTGGCTTTTAGGTATTGGCCCTGGTATTAGCCTGGGATGTGGATTCAGTCGATATAAATTTCATCTATTTATGGCTCTGGAATTGTGTTGCCAACATCCTGACAACACCCCACCTTCACGGTAGGATAACGGTGCTACCATAGAAGTATGACTGTACGTAAGTTATCCATTGGGCTGCAGGAAGAGGTGGCGGCGGCTGCATCCCATGCCGCTGATCGCCAAGGTATTAGTCTTTCTGCTTGGCTCAACGCTGCTGCTGCTCGCGCTCTGGTGTTAGAGGAGGGATTGGCTGCAGTTCTTGCCTGGGAGGCTGAACATGGTGCGCTCAGTCACGAAGAACTGACCTGGGCTGACGCAGTGCTCGATGGGGAGTGCGATTCCCTTTCCGCTTGAGCCATGGCTGGAATCACCTACGACACTGGCGTCTTGATCGCGGCCGAACGTGGAGATCGCCGGGTGTGGGCGTTGCACCGGCGGTCCCTTGAACGGGGGATGGTGCCCACAGTCCCAGCGGGGGTCCTGGCGCAGAGCTGGTGGGGAGGCCCCCAGCTTCAAATGTCCCGATGGCTCAACCAGCCCAAATCTCCTCAAGATCAATCACCAACCCGGGAAACTCCGCAGCCGCCTCCAACCGGGAGGTATCACTCAGGACATGGAAACGAGGAGCCCGAGTGGTGGGGTCTGCACTCCAAATCTCCACGCTTCGCTGGCGCGGCAGCAGCAACCAGCCGAGTTGGGCTCCATTGCTTATGTATGAAGCCATTTTCAGCCGCAATGCCTCCGGTTGATCCGACGGGCTGGCCAGCTCCACCACCAGATCGGGGCAGAGGGGCGGGAAGCTATCACGCTCGGCTTCGCTCAACGCTTGCCAGCGCTCCTGCCGCACCAGGCTGGCGTCGGGGCTGCGCACCGAGCCATCGGGGAGCAGGAAGCCCGTGGAGCTATCGAACACTTTGAAGCTGCCGCTGGAGCGTGCCCAGTTCTGGAGTCGGGCCAGCAGGCAGGTGTTGCGGGCCCCTGTTGTACCGCCAGTTGGGGTCATCTCGATGAGGGTGCCATCGGCATCAAGCTCCAGCACCGCCTCCGGGTTGGCCGCACACACTTCAGCGAACTGGGAAGGCGTGAGGCTGAGCGTGCGGGGCAGGGTGAGCATGGGGGCCCTGCGGGAAGGGTGAGTTCAGGTTAAGGGGTTTAGATGAGGGTGGGGCAGCCATTGCGGAGGAGAAGGCGAAGAGTGGATACCTGGCGACGACAATCTGCGTTTGCAAATATTCTCAGGTGAGACCACATGCTGAGGTCAACATGGGCAGCGTGATTAATGAATTGATGCTAAAGATCAAGAACAAAGCCCATGTTGATGCCCGCAACTGCCATGAACCTGCTCTTCACGAAACAGCTGAACAGCTGTTTTTTGGGCTGTTGCCTTATCCTTGCCAGCCTGATCGGATCGCTGCGACAGGCAAGAGCGGCGGCAAATCTGCAGATCGGCTACTCGGGGGGTTGTCATGAGTCGATCGGGGTGACAACGGTCGACCGATCGGCCGTCATGGCGTTCCTGCCTGCAGACTATGGGCCTCGCTACGGATTTGGTGGTTTCGGTTCGACGCCAGGCCCCACCGAAGCCCAGATCATCATCCGCAGTGTGGCTTGTGGCAATGCCAGCCTCGACAGCATGGCGCTGGGGCCTGTGGTGAATTCGCAAATCGGCGTGATCAGCGCCCGCCGCGATGCCGAAGACTTCGATGCTATCGCCGGCAACGGCATCGACAATTTTCAACTGGATTTCGCCACCAGTTCCCCCGAGATCGCCGCTGCCATGATTGCCTTTGGCATGCCGGCCACGTTGGATGTCGATTTATCCCTGGTCTTCAGCGGCGACAACGTGAGCAACGATAGTTCCCCTTTGTTCACAGCGACAGGCAGCCATGCCGGACCCTCCGTGGCATGGCCAGGGGGATTCATTGCGCATTGGTGGAGCCCCAATGCCGCTGGCGATATCCGATCGCGCCAAGTGATCCAGGCGATCGATTTTCGTTTCGACGGCGGTATAACGATCACTGCCGGCAGCTCCGGCCCGCTGCTGGCCCTGCTTGGACCAGATCCGGTGGTGGTCCAGGTGCCCCTTGGCGGCAGCTTCGCAGACGGACCGGTGACCCTTTCGGTTCCCGCCGCACCAGGCCCCATCCCGATCGCCGGGGCCGCTGCCGCCCTGGCCTGGAGCCGCCGCCTGCGCCGCCGACTGGCAAAGCCAATGCTGAACGATGCGAGCGAGGCCAAGGCGGGGGGATGGGCATCCACCTGGCCCATGTAGGCACTCCAACCTTGTTAAGGGGTTTATTGAAGGCGGGGCACTGAGGGCGGCGGATCAGGCTTGCCCACCTCGGCAATCTTGCTTGCCTTGGGCGCACCTGCCTGCATTGGGGTAAGGACAGCTAGCTGAGCGATTCTGCCAAGCTCAGGAGTGCTTAAGGCCAGGAATGAAACTTAATCGGTTCGTATTTAGCGATCGTGATTCGCCAGGCCCTTAGCGAAAGCCCCGCAAGACTGGCCAGCAACTTTGCCGTCTCCCCTCCCGCCAACCAGTTGGCCTTGATGACCGGCAACTTTTCACTCATCACCTCCATCGGGATCTCCAGCAACAGCAAACTCTCCTCACCAGCGATTCGTTGCAGTGCGCCTGCATCACTGCGTTGCCAAAGGCGTAGCAGTAGTTCGAGGGCCAGGGTGCGGCCATTATCGCCAGGTTCGCTGGCCTCCAGGGCGGCTGCCGTCTGGGACTTTCCGTTTAATGGCAGGGCCCGCTGACCCTGGATTTCCACCAGCGCCAGGGCTACGAGATAGGGAGTGTCGGCCATGGATCCATCTTGAGCACTGCCCCACCCTGAAGGGCTGACCGCCCGAGCCGGGAGCCCGGGGAGAGAAGATAAGTAGAAATACAGAGCGGCTAGGCTTGCCCCCTGAGGACTAAATTCGCGCCGCTGATCCAAGCCCCCGATCGGGGGGTGCGCCATGGCTTCGATTGCAGACCAGCTGGATGCCTACCGCCAATCGCTTGCCGCAGCCCAAAGCAATAACGACCAGGCCATCGCCCGCAAGATCGAGCAGCAGATCAAGGAACTGGAGGAGTTTCAGC
>JBILDB010000369.1:0-2740 GCA_044352805.1 Cyanobium sp. | reverse complement strand
CGCATCGATTTGGTCACACCGCTGCGGGCACGGCCGTTTTCGCGCTCCATCACTTCTTGGTAGAGCGCCAGCATGGCTGGTGGCAGGGGAGATCCATCGAGGTCCTGTCCTAAGGCAATGGCGGCATCAATGCCGCCGGGACCGGCGAGGGCCATGGGATTGGGGGCGGAAGGGCCCTGGAAGCCTGCCATGGCCCAGGGCTTGGCTTCAGGCTTCAGGCTTCAGGCGCTGAAGTAGCGGGCACGGCTATGGAGGGCCACGAGGGCCGTGGTGCTCTGCTCCGGCTCCAGTTGGTCACTTTCATCCATCGCCAGACCGATCCGATCAGCGCCCAGCCATTCGAGTTGTTGCCGGGAATCCGCCACGTTGGGACAGGCGGGATAGCCGAAGGAGTAGCGGCTGCCGCGGTAGCGCTGGGCCAGGACATCTCTGAGGGCTTTGGGTTCGGAAACGGCAAAGCCCAGCTCTCGGCGGATGCGGGCATGGATCCATTCCGCAAGTGCTTCAGCCATTTGCACCGCCAGGCCGTGGAAGTAGAGATAGTCGCTGTATTGATCCGCCGCGAAGAGGCGCTGGGCAAACTCTGTCGCCCGCTCTCCCATGGTCACGGCCTGCATGGGCAGCACATCCGTTGGGGTCAAGATGCCAGCGTCGCCGGGGGCCAGATCGCGGTAGAAATCGGCGATGCAATAACGATTACCGCCCCGCTGACGCGGCAACAGGAAGCGGCCCAGCTCCGGACCCGCAGCAGCGGCCAGGGCTCCCGGGGCCATGGCGCTGGGGTCGTACACAACCACCCCATTGCCCTGGCGACCGCAGGGGAAATAGCCGTACACCAATCGGGGAGTGAGCAAGGCCTCCTGTTGAATGCGCTCGATCCAGTGGCTGAGCACCGGTTCGGCCTTTTCAGCCAGCATCGCTTCATAGTCTTGGCGGCTCTGGTTCTGGGCCTTGCGCAGTTGCCATTGGCCAGCGAAGAGAGCACTGCGATCGAGGTAAGCAAACACCTCAGCCAAGGGAATAGCGTCCTCTTGCAGCACCTGGGAGCCCCAGAAGGGGGGAGCAAGGGCTGGTTCCTCGGGCACCACTTCCGAACGCCCATCGCCTGCATCAGCCATGCTGGGTTCGGCGGCCACGGCAGGGGTTGGCCCCTGGGCTTCAGGCTCGGCAGGCGCCGGCTCAGCGGCTAAGGCCCCCTCCTGGCTGTCTTCAAGGGAGAAACCAGCCGGGGCACCGTCGAGGAAGCCCTGTTGGTCATCCCAGCGACCCGCCTGCTTGGCGCCCATCAGGGCATCCATGAAACGAAGATCGGCGAAGGCATCGCGTCCGTATATCACTTGACCGCGATAGACGGACCGGCAATCTCCATGCACAAAGCGCGGGGTGAGGGCTGCACCGCCGAGAATCACGGGCACATGAATGCCGACTTGATTGAAGGTTTCAAGGTTGTCCTTCATGAAGGCCGTTGATTTAACGAGCAGACCACTCATGGCAATGCAATCGGCCTGATGTTTCTTTTGGGCTTCAACAATGGCCTCTACGCTTTGCTTGATGCCAAGATTGATGACTTGATAGCCATTGTTGGTGAGGATTATATCTACAAGATTTTTGCCAATATCATGCACATCTCCCTTGACAGTGGCGATTAAAAACTTGCCCTTGCTGTTGGATTGCCCTTCTGTTTTCTCCATGTGGGGCTCTAGAAAGGCCACGGCCGATTTCATGGTTTCGGCGCTTTGCAACACGAAGGGCAGTTGCATTTGACCTGCACCGAATAGTTCGCCGACCACCTTCATGCCGTCGAGCAAAAACGTGTTGATGATCTGCAGAGGCGGGTGGTTGCTGAGCGCTTCGTTCAAGGAGCTTTCCAGCCCAATCCGCTCGCCATCGATGATGTGTTGTTTGAGGCGTTCCTCCACCGGCAAATCCGCCAGGGAAGGGCCTGAGGCCCGGGCCTCCTTGGCACTGACCCCCTCAAACATGGTGGTAAGGGCCGTGAGCGGGTCATAGGTGCAGATGCTGGCGTCACCAGCGTCGAAGCGACGGTGGTCATAAATCAGATCGCGGCAAACCTGCTGCTGTTCGGCATTGATTTTGATCAGGGGAAGGATCTTGGCGGGGCTGACAATGGCCGCGTCCATTCCGGCTTGACAGCAATCATGTAAAAAGACTGAATTCAAGACAATTCTGGCCGCCGCAGACAAGCCAAAGCTGACATTGCTCACCCCCAGGAGCACATGCACCCCTGGAAGGTATTGGTGGATTTGTTGAATAGCTTCAATCGTAGCCGCAGCATTCAGGCGATCCTCTTCGATGCCGGTGGAGATGGGCAGGGCCAGGGGGTCGTAGAAGATTTCATGGGCAGGAATGCCATATTCCAGGGCATCGCGATAGGCCCGTTGGGCGATGGCAAATTTACGCTCGGCCGTTCGGGCCATACCTTCTTCATCAATGGTGCCGACTACAACGGCGGCACCGTAGGCACGGGCCAGCTCAAGCACTTTGAAGAAGCGTTCATCGCCATCTTCGTAGTTGGTTGAATTCAATATGCACTTACCACCGGCCACCTTGAGGCCCGCTTCCATTTTCTGCCACTCGGTGGAATCGAGCATTAGGGGCAGATTGACGTTAGTGACAAGGCGACTTACGAGTTCATGCATATCTTTCTCGCCATCGCGGCCGACATAATCTACGTTGACATCCAAGATATGGGCGTTCTCTTTTACCTGGCTGCGGGCGA
>JBILDB010000368.1:0-2743 GCA_044352805.1 Cyanobium sp. | reverse complement strand
ATCCTGCAAGCTGCGGCGCCATTCGCCCAGCCGTTCCGGTTGGCTGGCCAGCACCAGGGTCTGGAAGCGGTCGCCGTAGAGCTCCCCCAGGATGGCGATGGCGGCGGCGGTCACCACCCCGTTGCGCAGGCGACTGCCACTGCTGGGTTGGGCCCCCCGCCCCCCCTGATCGATGAACCATTGCTGCAGCAACTGGGCGCCGGATGCTTCCAGGGTGCGGCGCAGTTGCCAGGGTTCGGCTTGGAAATCGGGCTGGCCGCTGAAGCTATCCAGCCGCTCGCGGATCAGGTCTTCGTCCTGGCTGAACAGCCCCACGGCCGGTGGTGGCGGCACCTCGATCGCCGGGGCTTGGTCGAGGGGCGAGGGTTGGACCAACAGGGGCTGGGCCACCAGTTCAATCTGTTCGGCTGAGGCCGCCAGGTCCTGGAGGGCCCCGACCAGATAGTCCTGGAAGCCCTTGAGGCGCCGGGCGACGGCATCGGCCTGGCCGGCGAAACTGGAGGCCAGCTCCTGCTCAATCTGGCGCCGCCGTTCCTCCAGGGTGGTGATTTCAGCCAGCAACTCGGAGCGCCGCTGGCGCAGTTCCGTCAGGGCTAGGTCGGGCCAGGAGTCCGGGTTGGCGTCCAGGGGCGAGGCCCCGACGGGGCCTGGGGCGGCATCGGGGGTGGTGCTCATGGGTTGGGGTTAACGGCGGCCGGCAGGCGGACGTGGCGTTCGAGTTGTTGGCGCAGGGCAGTGGCCTCAAACAACATCGGCAGCAGGTGGGGACTGTTCTGCTCGCGGAAATAGAACAGGGCCGGCAGGGGCGGGAAAAACACCTGCCAGGCGAGCCAGGCGTCGTAGGGAAAGCGGCGAATCTCCTGGCCGCCGCGGCGCACCACCAGGGCGTCCTGGGTGAAGACCAGGCGCAACAGGCCGGCCTGAATCAGCAGGAAGCCACCGAAGAGGGCTAGGGCCACGGCGATCCAGCGGGCCGGATCCCAGAGGGGGATGAAGAGCAGGCAGAGGTCCCCGAGCAGGATCACGGCCAGGGGCACCCAGAAGCGGGGCGCTAGCACCACCTCCTGGGCGGCGGGATCGGGGGGGGACGGGGTGGCGGCAGTCATGGGCGGTCCTGGGTGGCGCAACCGGGCTCAACCTAGGTGGCGAACCGGATATGGCCCAGCGTCACTCACCAGCACCACTCAACCGAACAACAACTTGGTCAGCAGCACATCGACCAGGGCGACCGTCACCAGAATCATGACCACGGCCCCGGTGGTGCTGGTGCCCACCTCCTTTGGTCCACCGGTGGTGGTGAGCCCCCAGCCGCAGGAGAGGATGGCAATCAGCAAGCCAAAGACCAGGGCCTTGAAGAGCATGGAGGGCAGGTCTTCAGGTTTCAACCAGAGGCGCACCGAATTCCAGAAGACATTGGGCGGGATGCTGTAAAGCAAGGTGCTGCTGATCTGCCCCGACCAGATCGCCATCCAGAAAAACAGCAGGCATTGCACCGGCGCCATCACCACCATCGCCAACAGGCGCGGCACCACCAGGTATTGCACCGGATCGGTGCGCAACATGGTGATGGCATCAATCTGCTCGGTCACCTTCATGGTGCCGAGCTGGGCGGCGTAGGCGGTGGCCACCTTGCCCGTCAGCAGGGTGGCGGTCAGCAGGGGGGCGATCTCGCGGGCCAGACCGAGGGCCAGCAGGCCACCTACGGCCATGCTGGCCCCCCGGCTAGAGAGCTCTGCCGCCACCTGAATGTTGAAGACGGTGCCGGCGGCCAGGCCCGTGATCATGATGATCAGCAGGCTGGCGGGACCAGCCTCAAACAACTCCTGCAGCAGGTCCTGGACGCCGATGCGGCCCCGGGCGATGGCACTGATCGCCTGGCCGCCGATCATCAAGCTGGTGCCGAGACGCTCCAACCAGCGCGGCGTATTCATCAAGTGGCGGGGAGGGGGCTGGAAGGCTGGCGCGGCCAGCGGCGCATCACCAGCAATGCCAGCACCACCAACACGGCCGGGATCAGGCCCATGCAGAGGCGGATGGCGGTGAGGGCACTGGCGGGCTGGAGGATACCGCTGGAGGCGGCGTAGCCGGTCAGGCTCATCAGGTTGCCAAACAGAAACAGGGCCATGCTGATGCAGATTTTTTGGGCGAATACCATCCAGGCGCTGTAGAGCCCGGCGGGTTTTTCGGCATCGGCGTCGATGGCATCAGGTAACAGCGACCAAGGAATCAGGTAGGCGGTCGAGGCCCCCAGCCCCACCACCAGAATCGTGGCCACAAGCGCCCCCAGGCGCCACAGGTTGGCGGGGGCGGTGGGGGCACCGAGGGCCCCATCCAGGGGCAGCAGCACCATGGCCAGCAGACAGCCGCTGATCCAAAGGGCCGATCCCCAATGCAGGGCTTTGAGGCGACCAGAGCGCTGGGAGACCAGGTTCCAGAGTTGCAGCCCCACCAATGTGCTGATTTGAAAGGGCAGCAGAATCCAGTTGCTCCAATCCTCCGGCACCCGCATCACCACCGGCAGAAAGATGAGTGCTGCCGTCTGCATCAATTGCAGGGCGCACCACAGGAGTAGGTAGAGCCCCAGCACCATCACGAAACGGTGGTTGTTGCCCACCTGACGCAGCAGGCGGCGGGTGGCGCCAGGGGAGGGGGAGGGCTGCTGGCAGCGCAACGCCACCGGGGCGATGCCCCAGCCGCAGGCCAGGGTGGAGAGGGTGATCAGGGCGCCGGAGATCATGCCGAC
>JBILDB010000367.1:0-2772 GCA_044352805.1 Cyanobium sp. | reverse complement strand
AGGCGGCCCACCGCATTGATGCGGGGAGCCAGCTTGAAGGCCACCGCCTCGGCATCCAGGGGCTGGTCGCCCAGTCCCGCCAACTGCTGCAACGCCTTCAGGCCGGGAAGGGGCGAGGCGGCCAACCGGGGCAAGCCATCCAGCAGCCAACGGCGGTTGACCCCCGTCAGGGGGGCCATGTCGGCGATAGTGCCGATACAAAACAGATTTAGGGAGATGGCCTGGCCATCCCGGCGCCCCAGCCGCTGGCAAAGGGCCATGGCCAGCACATGGGCCAGCCCCACGCCCGCCAAGCCTCGGTACGGGGAATCGGCTGGGGTCAAGGCCGGATGCAGCAGGGCCAGATGGGGGGGCAATTGGGACGGCAGGCTGTGGTGATCCGTCAAGATCACCTCGACTGCCAGCTCGGCGGCGCGATCTAGGGCCGCCAGGGCGCTGACGCCGTTATCCACGGTGATCAGTAGGCCGATGCCCTCCGCCGCCAGGCGCTCGACCATGGCCACATTGAGGCCGTAGCCCTCCTCCAGGCGACGGGGGATTGCCGGTTTGGGACGGGCCCCCAGGCGGGAGAGAACCCCACTGAGCAGGGCAGTGCTGGTCATGCCATCGGCGTCGTAATCGCCGCAGATCGCCACCGCTTCCCCCTGGCGGCAGGCGGTCTCCAGCCGCATCAAGGCCCGACTGAGATCGGCGAAATGGAGCAGGGGATCAGGGGCCGGTGGTGGATCCAGTAGGGCCGCTAGGGCTTCGGGACCCTCAACGCCACGGCGCAGCAGAACCGCCAAAAGCTCTGGAGGCAGGTTGGCCATCGCCCCACCCTGCAGGGATCGGGCCGGCAAAGCCACGGGCAACACCCAGCGTGGTTCATCGAAGGCGGGAGGCAACGCTGACGGACTGCGGTTCTGCATTTTGGTACCTGGCTTGACCCAGGCCCCCCCCTAGCCTGCCCCCATCAGCGCAGGGGAAGGAACGGCATGGGCCAGCGGCTGCAAGCCCTGCTCTGGGATGTCGATGGCACCTTGGCCGAGACCGAATTCGAGGGCCACCGCCATGGCTTCAACCTGGCCTTCAAGGAGGCCGGCTTGCCCTGGCATTGGGACCTGGACACCTATCGGGGTTTGTTGGCGGTGAGCGGCGGCCGCGAACGGTTGGCGGCCTATCGGCACCAGCAAGGGCAGGCCCCATGGCCCCGGGAAAAGCTGGAAACCCTGATGGCCGCCAAGCAACGGCATTACGTGAGCTTGGTGGCCGATGGCGGCCTGGCCTTGAGACCGGGGGTGGCCCCCTTGATCGCCGAGGCCCAGGCCGCCGGCATCCCCCAGGCGATCGTCACCACCAGCTCGCGTTCGGCGGTGGCCGCCCTGCTGGGGGCCCTGGCGCCCAGCCTCACGGAAGCCTTTGCCTTTTGGGTGTGTGGCGAAGATGTGGCGCGCAAGAAACCCGATCCCCAGGGCTACCAGCTCGCCCTCGACCAGCTAGGGGTTTCTGCAGGGGCCATTGTTGTCCTCGAAGACTCGATCGCCGGCCTGGCGGCGGCCACGGCGGCCGCTCTGACCTGCCTTATCACCCTCAGTGACCTATCCCGCGAGGAGCCAGCAGCAAACTTCCTGGCGGCGGCGGCCGTAGTCGACAACCTGGAGCCGGCCAGGGGCCCAGTGCAGGTGCGCAGGGGTCCTGCTTGCGATCAAACCCGGGTAACGCTTACCTATTTGCACCAGCTGCTGGAGCGGCGATGAACGGCAAGCTGCGGCAAACAACCCGTCTGGAGCTAGCCCAACGCAAGCTGTCAGGAGCTTTGCTGACCCAGGTGCGGCGCAATTGGCGCGGCGGCAGCCTGGCCCTGCTCGGCCTGCTGGTGGGCTATTTCCTGTGTCAGAACCTGATGGCCGTATTGATTGTCCGGATACCAGGCGGCAGACCCGTGGTGGTGCTGGCCCTGGTGCTGATCGTCGAGGCGATCGTGCGCCTGCGCTCCCAGATGGTGAGGACAGAACCAAACCTTGGCTGGGTTGTGGCCGACAACCTCAGACTGGGAGCCATCTATGCCGTAGTGCTTGAAGCTTTCAAGCTGGGAACCTAAGTAGATGCCGAGCTGCCATTGGTGGCCGACCTGCCCCTCACTCTTCTTCTGCTTCCTCGGCAATCGGGTAAACGAAGCCCCGGGCCCGACCGCTCAGCACCGATTTGCCAAGGGAAAGGGCCTTGGCAGCGGCATCACCGGCCTTGGCCTTCCAGTGGGCATGCCGCTGATTGCGCTTGCCTTTGGAGGTTTTCTTCTTAGGAACGGCCATTTCAGAACTTTTATGCCAAACAAAGATTTTCCAATGCAGCCCCTCCTTTCGTCAAATCGCTAAGATCGATTCTTGTGGTGATCTCCAGTGAGCAGCAGCCCACCGCCCGTCATTCCCGCTGGCGAACCTCCCGCCGCCCGTCAAGTTGCAGTGCCGGCTTTGGCCCCTGGGCAAGCCGCCAAAACTGACTCCAAGCCAGCGGCGAAACCCTTCAGCCGGAGCAGCGAAAACGGGGCCAAACCTTCCTTCAGCCAACTGCTCAAGGACCTGAAGGCAGGCAAGGTGAAAGAGCTGGAGCTCATGCCTCGGCAGCGGCTGGCCACCGTCCATTTCCACAACGGGCGCTCGGCTGAAGTGCCCGTGTTCAGTGACAACCAACTGCTGCTGCAGTCGGCCCAGGATGCGGGCGTACCGCTCAACGTGCGCGATGAGGTCCGCGATGACGCCGTCGCTGGTCTGGTCAGCAATCTGCTGCTCGCGA
>JBILDB010000366.1:0-2774 GCA_044352805.1 Cyanobium sp. | reverse complement strand
TCAGGCGCTCGATCGTCCCGCTGACGCCGCCGCCGTTCGGGTGAGCTGGGAAGCCATCAAATTGGCCGAAAAGCAGGCGGCGGCCGCCGCAAACCCCGCCGCCGCCAGCCCCGCCGCCGCCGCAGGTGGACCAGGGACCCCCACCTCCACCAGTCCCCTCAGCGACCAACTCGCCAACAAGTTGCGGGGCCAAAGCGCCCTCGCCGGCGCCATGACCATCTCGCGCCGGGCCGCCGCCGCCGGCTTCGAATGGGACGACCTGGCTGGCGTCTGGGCCAAGGTGGATGAGGAGCTGGACGAATTGCGGCAGGCCCTGGCCCAGGGCGATCCCGCCCACGCCGAGACTGAACTGGGCGATGTGCTGTTCACCCTGGTCAACCTGGCCCGCTGGAGCAACCTCGACCCCGAAGCGGGCCTGGCCGGCACCAACCGCCGTTTCCTCGATCGCTTCTCCCGGGTGGAGGCCGCCTTGGGGGGCGAGCTGGGGGGCCGCCCCCTGGCCGAGCTGGAAGCCCATTGGCGCCAGGCCAAGGCCCAGATCCGGGCCGAACAGGCGCAAGGCCCCAACGCCCAGTCCTAGGGGGGGCGATTGTGATACCTAGCGCTCCCTGGTGGCACGGGGATTGTCGGCACCACGGCCAGGGCCGAACCAACGGGCTCCATCCAGCGGGCCTTGACCCATCCAGCAGGCCCTGGCCCCCTTCAGTCCTCCGGCGCCGGGGGCCGGCCACGCCGTGCGCTTTTGATCGCCCCCCGCAATCGCTTGGCCGCCAGGCGCCGCTGCACCGAACCCCGGCTGGGGCGGGTGGGCCGCCTGGGCGGCGGCGGTGGGGCCATGGCCTGGCGCAGCAGGGCCGCCAGCCGCAGCCGCGCCGCCTGGCGGTTGCGCCACTGGGAGCGGTGCTCTAGCGCCACCACCACCAGCACGCCGGCCACCAATTGGGGGGCCAGCCGTTCCATTGCCCGGCGCCGCAGACCCTCCGGCAGCGATCGGGACCGGGCCAGATCAAACACCAATTCCACCCGCGAATCGGTCGTATTCACCCCCTGGCCGCCGGGGCCGGAGGCCCGCGAAAAGCGCCAGCCCAGCTCTTCGGCGGGGATCACCACCTCCTGATCAATCGGCAGGGGCTCCATCACAGCAACCGCACCTCAGCCGAGGCGACAGCAAAAACCGCCGCCTGGATCAGCAGCCCCCGACGGGAAACAACCATGCTGGGGTGACAAGCGGGACTGGTCAAGGTTTAGCTGGACGCCATCTGAACCGCGGTCCCGGCCCCCCTGCCATGCCCCCTACCGAACCCCCCGCCCCTGGGACCAACCACACCCATTGGGTCGATGAAGAGCTCAATGGCGTGCGCTACGGCCTGGCCGCCAGCGTCATCGAAGAGCGCCAGAGCGACTACCAGCGGGTGACGATCATCGACAGCCAGACCTACGGCAAGGGGCTGCTGCTGGACGGCTGCTGGATGACCGCCGAACGCCAAGAACGTCACTACCACGAATCAATCGTGCACCCGGCCCTCTGCGGCGCCGCCAGCATCGAGCGGGTGCTGGTGATCGGCGGCGGTGACGGCGGCACCGCCCGCGAATGCCTGCGCCACCCGGAGGTCCGCCATCTTGATTTGGTGGAGATCGATGGGCTGGTGGTGGAGCTGAGCCAGCGGCACCTGGCGGCCATCGGCGGCGGCGCCTGGAGCGACCCGCGCCTGCAGCTCACCGTTGGTGATGGCATCGCCTGGGTGGCCAATGCCCCGGCTGCCAGCTACGACGTGGTGATCGTCGACGGTTCCGATCCGGCCGGACCGGCCGAGGGCCTGTTCAACCGCGCCTTTTTCGAAAACTGCCGCCGCCTGCTGCGGCCGGGCGGGGTCTTCGCCACCCAAAGCGAATCGCCGGAGGCCTTCCGGGATGTGCACATCGCCACCGTGCGGCTGCTGCGGCAGGTGTTCGGCCACGCCGATCCCCTCTACGGCTGGGTGCCCATGTACCCCAGCGGCTGGTGGAGCTGGACCTTTGCCGCCAGCGACGGCCCCCGCTACCTCAGCGCCGACCCGGCCCGGGCGGCGGCGGTGGCGGCCGGCTGCCAGATCTGGAGCCCCCGCTGGCAACAGGGAGCCTTCGGGGCGGTGCCAGCCTTTGTGGAGCGGGAGCTGGCCGGCTGATCCGGGCCTCCACCACAATCGGCGGATCCGCTGTGGCGGCCGCCGCCGCGCATTAACCATGTCCCAGCCCCCCGCCACCGCCACCGCCGCCACCTCAGCAGCCAGCGCCGCTGCCTGCTTTGACACCGAAGGCGCCATCTTCATGGGGGCGCAGCGGGATCCGGCGGGCTGCGTGGTCGGCCTGTTCGGGGTGCCCTACGACGGCACCACCTCCTTTCGGCCCGGCACCCGCTTCGGCCCCGCCGCCATCCGGGACGTCAGCGCCGGGCTGGAGAGCTACTGCCCCCAACTGGATCTGGACCTGGAAGAGTTGACCTTCGCCGACCTCGGGGCGGTGGCGATCCCCTTTGGCGACCCCGATCCCGTGATCAAGGCGGTGCAGTCCGCCACGGCCCAGGTGCTGGAACTGGGCCTGGCGCCGCTGATGCTGGGCGGAGAGCACTCGATCAGCAGCGGCGCCGTGGCGGCGGTGGCCGCCCGCCATCCGAACCTGGCCCTAGTGCAACTGGATGCCCATGCCGACCTGCGCCACACCTGGCTGGGCAGCCGCCACAGCCATGCCTGCGCCATGCGGCGCTGCCTGGAGGTGCTGCCCAGCGGCGACCTGCG
>JBILDB010000068.1:0-9129 GCA_044352805.1 Cyanobium sp. | reverse complement strand
CTCGGAAAACCTGTACAACCATTTTACGTTACGACGTATCAGCTTGTTTGCAATTATATTCTCTTTGACTGCCGCAAAGACCTCCGCAGGCATGACTGTCTTGAACACTGCACCAAATATATCTTCCCTAATCTCTTCCCCTAGCCTCTCTATGGCTTCCTTTTCGCCTCTTATCCGACCACTCTCCAATGTACTTATAAAAAACACCGAAATAAATACTGAAGTGGCAAGCGCGTAGCCAGCTGAAGATAATATACTTAGCAAGTAATAAGAGGGTTGATATGAGACAAATTGCTTGGTGACTGTCTTAGAAGGATCTAGTCTGTCTGGTATGCTGACGCTTTTGAAAACTGGTTCAATATTGGCAGAGCGCCAGTAGTCGAATCCGGCGCTAACTGCAAAGATTAGAAAGATGAGAACTAGCCAGTTGCTCCTCTTGAGGAGTTCTCTGGAAATGCTTCTGTTGCTAAACTTTGATATGACTTTATTTTGGCCTGGGTCTGATTCCTGTGGCATCGAGAACATGGAACTGCGTGGACGGAATGGTCTTATAATAATAGAGGTACCCATTGAGGGGACGGGCCAGCTCCCCGCTAACTTCATTCCTGCTGTCCCCTTGACGGCAGCCTGATTCCAGCTTGCGTCTCAAGTGGAGATTGGTTGCGATGAGCTCCCCACCGGCTGGGATTTCAAAAGCGGACTGGTTGTCGTGGCCAGCCGGTGCCAGGACGTGCAGCTTGGCTCAGCAGGAGGAGATCGAGCAGCTGCGCGCCCAGCACAACGCCTTGGCTACCGAACTAGCCAACCTGCGGGAGCGGATTGGCCGCAGCTCCCGCAATTCCTCCAAACTGCCCTCCAGCGATGGGCCGGGATTTAAGCCGCCCGAGCGTCGCAAAGGGAGTGGCGGCAAGCGGGGCGGCCAGCCGGGTCAACACGGCGCTGGCCCGGACCTGCTACCGATGGAGCGCGTTGACGAAGTGTTGGATCACCACCCGGACGCCTGCCGCCGCTGCGGCACCCTGCTGCAGGGAGAGGATCCAGCGCCGCTGCGCCATCAGGTGATCGAGAACCCGCCAATAACGCCACTGGTGATCGAACATCGTTCGCACCGCTTGGTGTGTCCCTGCTGCACCACCAGCACCTGCGCCACCTTGCCGGCGGAAGTGGAAGCGACCAGTTATGGGTCCAAGCTCAGTGCCCTGGTGGGTCTTCTGGGCAGTGCTTTCCCCTTTAATAACGCTCATGAAAGACCTGCGCCTGGTGAGCGGATATGAAGTGCTCTACGGCAAGGTGAAAGGCTTAGTGCAAGACAGCCTGTTTGATCAGGAGGTGGCACTGGAAGACCCGAACACGCTACGAAACCTGTCGGAACTGGTGGCGACACGTACCCTGATCTAGACCTTCAAACCCTGATCTAGACCTTCAAAAAAGCGATCAACGCCCTCACGCTCATGGACAAGGGCGACGCTGAAATCAGAGACACTATCAAACTCAGGCAGACCCGGCCTTTTGTAACCAAGGATCAGGGCTACCTGGTTCCTAAAAATAGCATTTTTAACAAGATTGTCGGCGACAGCAATCTAGAGCTTCTCTTCGCCCGCTTCCTGGAGGACTGCGAAGACGTGGTCTCCTATGCCAAGAACTACATGGCTGTCCACTTCAAGCTCGATTACGTGAATGCTGACGGCAATATCTCCAACTACTATCCAGACTTTGTAGTGAAGCTGATTGATGGTGCTATTTGCATTGTGGAGACCAAAGGCCAAGCAGACCTAGACGTGCCCCTCAAGATGCAGCGGCTACAGCAGTTGTGCGACAACATCAACCAGGCCCAGTCAGCCACAGAATACGACTTCGTCTATGTGGATGAAGAAAGCTTTGAAAAATATAAACCAGATTGTTTCGCCAAGTTGATCGCAGGGTTCAGGGAATACAAGGGCGAGCCCTGAAGGAATGACAGTCTTCCTATCTGCTGTCGCGGAAAAGCTTCGCGTTGACCTGAAGGGCATTCGCTGGTGCTGGCGTAAAGGCTCTGCGGTGCTGGCCCCTGATGAACTACCTGTAACAAATTGTACCCAACGGTGGCATTGATGCTTTGGAGCCCTCGCCTTCCGTCTCCGCCCCAGCCCCGTGTCCCCTCCCCCCAGCGCCGCCGGGCCGCCACCCGGCAGCGAGGCGCCGTCGGTTCCGCCAGAATTGCCAGCAACACCCCCTTCTTGGCCCGCCATCGGCCTGATCGCCCTGTTTTCCTCCTATGACCACCTCACCGTCGCCGGGCGCAACATCCCCATCCCCCAGCAATGGGGCATCCCCCTCATCGCTGCCTCGGTGGCGACAGTTTTTGTCGATGCTCAACTGGCGTCGGGATCCCGGCTACGAGCAGAGCGTGATGGAGCACGAGCAGCAAATGCTGCAATACGAGCAGCGCAGGATTCAGCACGAGCTGAGGATGAAGCGGCTCGAGAAAGAAACCGAGCTGATCAAGAAAGAAACCGAGCAGCTGAGGCAAGAGACCGAGCAGCTGAGGCAGCAGAACGCCAGGGGCAGGCAACTGCTCGCCAAGATCGTTGCGCTCTGCTTTCCGCCCGAGTCCTCCTCGATCCCAGCGATAGCAACCGAGCCCGGCTCCAAGCCTTCCTCTCCCTGATCGCTGGCGAGCGTCCACCTGAGCAAGGCGGCGTGGGTTGAAGCCTCTGCGCCCATAGAGGCCTGTGACGAATTGAACCCAATGGTGGCATTGATGTTTTGGAGCCCCCGCCTCCCGTCTCCGCCCCAGCCCCGTGTCCCCTCCCCCCAGCGCCGCCGGGCCGCCACCCGGCAGCGAGGAGTCGCCGGTTCCGCCAGAATTGCCAGCAACACCCCCTTCTTGGCCCGGCCTCGATCGCCTCGGTCTCACCCAGGCGATCGGCGGCCTCGCCCTCGGCCTGATCGCCCTCTTTTCCTCCTATGACCACCTCACCTTCGCCGGGCAAGTCATCCCCATCCCCCAGCAGTGGGGCATCCCCCTCATCGCTGCCTCGGTGGCGATCGTTTTTGTCGATGCTGAATTGGCATCGGGATCCCGGCTACGAGCAGCGCGTGATGCAGCACGAGCAGCGGATGAACGAAAATCGGATCGCGATCGAGCGGAGCAAAGAGAGAACGAAGCAGATAGAGAGCGAAATCTTGCGGGTAAGGAACGACAGCGAGCTGATCGAGAAAGAAATCTTGCGAGTGAAGAACGACAGCGAGCTAATCGAGAAAGATACCGAGCAGATCGAGAAAGAAACCGAGCAGCTGAGGCAAGAGAACGCCAGAGAGAAAGCCTTGAGCGACTCCATCAAACGGCTGTGCTTTCCGCCCGAGTCCAGCTCGATCGTTCAGACACCAATCGAGCCCGGCTCCAAACCTTTCTTGCCCTCCTGAATCAAACCCCAGAGACGGAACCTGATTAGTGAAACCCTACTTTCCCATTGATGCGAACCCGCTGATCGACTGCGAGCGCCGGGGCCGACGGCCCAAGGTGCTAACCAGTTCCTGGGCTGTCTTCATCGGCAGGAACAGCGTCTGCGGACGACTCACCAGCGGTTGAAACTGGTGCTTCGTGTAGAAGGCAGTGGCGTCATCGTGAATAGCATCGGCGCAGATCGCGTAGGCCCCAACACCACCCCGTTCGTGCTTGGCGAGGGCTTCTGAAACGAAGCGCGTCACCGAACTTCAACATTCTCCAGATGCAGTCGCTTGGCCACGTTAGTGAGGCTGCGCCCTTGCAGCTCAGCCGCCCGCTTCAACGTGGCAAAGACGCTTGCGAGTAAGCATGCTTCAAAGCATGAGGTTTGTTCTGTGGCCACAATATTTCTCCCGTGGATTAGGTAACGCCAAGTTGCCGTACAAGTCCAGGCCGAAGCTAAGTGGTGCACCAGCCGCAGCCAACGGGTTTCCAAGGCCAACAGGCCCCAACCCCACCCCCGACAATGCTCCAATGCCCGAGTCCCACCCCACCAACTCCCCCTCCAGCACCGCTGCCGGCAGCCTCACCGCCTGGGCCTTCCTGACACCGGCGCTGATCCTGCTGGCGGTTTCGGTATTGATTCCGGCGCTGCTGGCCTTGGTGATGGCCTTCAGCCGCACCGGCCTCGATCTCGGCGAGCCGTTGCAGTTCGTCGGTGCGGCGAACCTGCGGCGCTTGGTCGCCGATCCGATGCTGCGGCGCGTCATGGTCACCACCTTTTTGTATCTGGTCGGCATCGTGCCGCCGATCGTGCTCGGTTCTTTGGCCCTGGCGGTGCTCGTCAACCGACCCCTGCCCGGCATGGCCATGTTTCGCGGCGCTTTTTATACGCCGGTGTTGGTGTCGCTGGTGGTGGCGGCGATCGCCTTCCGCTGGCTCTATGCCGAAAACGGCCTGATCAATGGCTGGTTGGGGGCATTGTTGGGCCCAATCTTCACCCCGATCGGCTTTTTGACCCTGCCGGCCCTGGCCCTGCCCGCCGTGATGCTGGTGACCCTTTGGAAGGGTCTTGGTTATTACATGGTGATTTTTCTGGCCGGGCTGCAGGGCATCCCGGCCGAGCTCTATGAGGCCGCGGCCCTCGATGGCAGCCACGGCTGGCGCCGCCATCTCGACATCACCTTGCCGCTGATGCGCCCCTACGTGGCCCTGGTGGCGGTGATCGCCGCCATCGGCGCCACCAAAGTGTTTGAGGAGGTCTTTTTGATGACCCAGGGCGGACCCGCCGATGCCACCCGCACGGTCGTTTATTACGTTTACGACCTGGCCTTCAGCGAGCTGGACATCAGCTACGCCTGCACGGTCGGATTGGCCCTGTTCGTGCTGGTGCTGTTGCTCAGCCTGCTGCGTTCCCTCGTCAGTGGCGATCGGCTGGTGGCCTAGCGATCTTCACCCAACCGCCAGAGAACAAGTCGCCGGCCGGGGGACATCATGGGGAGATTGCCGCCCGGCCATGGTGCAGGAACGACCAGACCCAGCCTCCCTGTCCTCGCCAGCGGTCTCCTCCATTGGTGTGGTGGGGGGCGGCCAGCTGGCTTTGATGCTCGCGCAAGAGGCCCCGGGACTGGGGCTCCAGTTGCATCTGCAGGCCGCCAGTGCCAGCGATCCGGCCGTCGCCCTGGCCAGCAGCTTTGTCCTGGGAGATGCCGACGACGTCGTAGCCACGGCCGCATTGGCCCGCCGCTGCCAGGTCATCACCTTCGAGAATGAGTGGGTACCCCTGGAGGCCCTGCAGGGGTTGCGCCAGGGCGGCGTTCGCTTTCTCCCCGATCTGGATGCCCTGGCTGCACTGATGAGCAAACGGGCCCAGCGCGAACTGCTGCAGAAACTTGCCCTGCCGACCCCGCGCTGGTGTCCCCTGGAGCAGGTGCTGGCGCCGCCGCCAGCGCCGCCCGAGGCCCTGGAATCGCCCCAATCCGGTGTTTTCATCCCACCAGGGGCCTTGGAGGCCGCTGCGCCGCGGCGCCCCGAACTGCCCCAGGGTTTCCAATTCCCCCTCATGGCCAAATCCAGCCGGGGCGGCTACGACGGCAAGGGCACGCTGCCGATTGCCGACCAGCAGGCCTTAGAAGAGCTGCTGGCGACCGTTGATCCGACCGGCTGGTTGTTGGAAGAGCAGGTGGCCTTCGAGATGGAGCTCGCCCTGGTGGCGGCCCGCGACCAGCACGGCAATGTCGTTTGTTATCCCCTCGTCCAGACCCAGCAGCAGCAGCAGGTCTGCGACTGGGTGCTCTTCCCCGCCCCCGTCAGCCACGCCGTCGAGGCCTTCGCCCGCAATATCGCCGCCTCCGTGCTCACCGCCCTCGACTACGTCGGCCTGCTGGCGATCGAATTTTTCTTTGGCCCCGCCGGTCTGCAGATCAACGAGCTCGCCCCCCGCACCCACAATTCCGGCCACTACACGATTGAGGCCTGTGCCTGCAGTCAATTTGGCCAGCAGCTGCGGCTGGCAGCCCTCTTACCCATGGGCTCCCCCGAGCCGCTGGTGCCCGGGGCCCTGATGGTCAACCTGTTGGGGCGGGACGGCACCCAAGAGCGCGACGAGGCCGCTTGCCAGGCCCTGGCGGCCCTGCCCGGTGCCCACCTGCATTGGTATGGCAAAAGCGAGAGCAGTCCGGGGCGCAAGCTGGGCCACCTCACCCTGTTGCTGGAGTCCAGCGGCCAGGCGGCGTTGCAGCGGGAGGCCCAGGCCAAGCTCCAGGAGGTGCGTTCGATCTGGCCCTTGCCCTAAGGGGGGAAACTTCCCTTACAGTGATTTCGGACTGCTGTGTTGGTGACTGCCTTTCACAGTTTCTGATCTGACTCCCTTTCGACACGGGGGGTCTGCAGCGACGGCAACGTAAGCCGGCCTTGAGCTGGAAACGACGCCCCGCCCTTGATCCCCCTACTGGTTCCTCCAGGTCGAACACTGGGGCAAGACGGCACGGCGGTCCACCCCTTTGAGCCCCCTCCCACCCCCTTGATGCGAGCCCCCCGTTGGCTCCGGACCCTGTCTGATGTCCGGGCCTTGATCACCAGGGTTGGCGCTGGACTGGGGGCCTCTCTTTGTTTGGCCGCTGCCCCGGCCACCTGGGCCCCGGCCAGCCTGGCCCAGGAGTCGATCCGGCCCCTGCCCTGGAACTGGTCCAGCCAATGTCGCCCCCAGACCGGTCCCACCGCCACGGTGCGTCAGGGCAATGGTTGGGTGCAGCAACGGCCCGTTGCGGTCTGCGTGCTGTTGCCCCCCGGCGGCATCGACAACAGCATTCAGTCCATCGGCGCAGGCAAGGTGCAGGTGGCGTTTCTGCTGGGCCGCCTTGATCGCCAACCGATGGGCATCGGCCCCAGCACCCGCTGGGAGGTGCTTTCCCAACTGGCCTTCGATTGCAGCTCGGGGGCACTGATGCGCCGTGATCTCGGCAGCCGCAGCCTGGCCGCAAGCGGTGCTGTTGTCAGTGAAACCCCTGGCTCTGGCCCGTGGCAGAGCGCCGGCCCGGCCCCTGAAGCGGCCATGGCCCGCGGTTTGCGAGCCAAGTGTGCTGCCAATGTCCCCTGACGCGTTGACCGTGAGCGCTGACCAGCCCAATTTTCAAAAGGCTTTTGAGCTGCTGTTAAGCCGCGCCCCGGGGCCGGTGTTTCCCCGGGCGCGGCAGCTTTACCTGCGTAAATACCCGCTCGAAACCGATCCCGCCTCCCCCTTTCGCACCTTCCTGCTGGAGGAATCAATTCAGGAGTCCGAGGGGGGCATCGTGCGCATCCGAGCCCTGCGGTTCGCGCTGGTTCAAGGGGACGGGCAGCCCTTGGATCTGGGGGCCTGTCGGACCTATCTGCACCAGCGCTGGGGGCTGGAGCCGGATGAACTGGTGCCCATGGGCGGCGATGGCTGGTTCCGCGATGGCGGGGCTTGGGCCCGCTTCACGGCCGCCGCCGTCCACGAACGGGCCGCCCCCACCACCTTGATCAGCCGGCCAGATGGTCCAGACGTTCCTGCAGCCTCTGGCGATCCCAGTCGGTGACCACGAACACCTCCTGGGCACTGGCTCCCCGCCTGGCCATCACCTTGAATCCGCCCGTAATCGGGGTCGACACCCTCAGCCGCAAACTTTCACTGCGGCCCCGCACCCGGCTGATCACGGCCGGGGTCACCGTGTTGATGCCACCTTCCCGGGCCAACGCTTTTAACAGGGGAATCAAGCCTTCGAGATAGGTGCTGTGGGTAATGACCAGCCGACCCATGGTGTTGGCTCAGCTGCGTTCCAGGGGAGCCATCGTCAGCCCTTCGGCGCTGAGCAACTGGTGGTAGTGCTCGGCCTGCTCCTGGGGACCGCTCCAGACCTCCGCTGAACCCTGACCGTCAATGCGGTGCGCCAGTTCCCAAGCCCGGTCCGGCACCATGCCCGGGATATGGCGCACCAGGCAGTCCACCACGTGCTGAAAGGTATTGAAGTCGTCGTTGAGCACGATCACCCGGCAGTGGGGATAGGGCTCGCGCAGTTGCTCCCGCGCCTGGGTGCGTTCGGGAGTCAGGGTGGGGGTGGTGCTCATGGCACAGCGCCGGAAGCCAGTGGACCCCAACCTAGGTACACTGGGTTTCAATGCACAGCAATCTCATGCTGATCACCCTGGGTTGGGCCTCCCTCGCCGCCATCTTCACTTTCTCGATCGCCATGACGGTTTGGGGACGCAATGGTGATGGCAGCATCAATTTCTGAGTTCCTACCCAGCACCTCCACCCTGCTGGCCGGGGTGGCTTCAGCTTTGCTGCTGTTTGTTACAGGTGGTGTGGTCTATCTCTCGGCGGTGGATTGGCGGGACAAGCGGCGCCGCGACAGCGTCGTGCGCAACCGTCGCTGAGCCTGGGGGGCTGCCTATCGCAGCCATGGCAAGATCGGCATCCTGATCCAACAGCGGCCGTGCTGATTCCCGCGGGCTTTGCTTTGGAATGCTTCATTAACGCCATGCAAAGCGTCGATAAGGGATGAGGCGTCTCACCTGGCGCTGGCCAACTGCTTTGGGGCGCTTAACGAAACGGGCCCAGGAACCTGCCAGGCCGCTGGATTCAGGACGCACCATGGCCCTTGCAACTGGGCCCAGGCCACCATTGCCCTGGACCAGCTCACTCATTGCGCTGCTCATTCTGTTGCCCTCGTTGGCCCTCTGGCGCTGGCCCAGGCCGAGGGCCGAGGGCCTTGAGCAGCTGATGACTGGCGCCAGTCTTGTGCAAAGTTTCCCCGCCACCCCCGGTCGCCGCCTGCCGCAGCTGTGGCAGCAACGCTTGGGTGAGGGCCTAGGCGAGGCGCTCTGGCAGCGCCAAACCCGTCCCTGGTGGCAAATCTGGGGTCCAGAGGGGCAAGGGGGTCCGTTCCTGGTGCTCCAGGCCAGCGGCTGGCCTGCTGAGCTCAGCAAACCCTTGCCTCCCCAAGCCCTGCGGCTGAGTGATCTGATGGTGGTGGCCCCCGATCCGCTCGCGCGCCAATCCCTGGCCGCCAGCCTCAGGCCCCAGCAACGGCGCAATCGCGGCCTACATAGCCGTTGCCTTGAGCGGCTCAGCCAGGACCAGGCCGTTTTTTGGAATCCCACCGCCCTCGGCGCCATGGCGGGTCCCCTGGCCCCCCTGATGCAGCGCTTTCAGGAAGGTTGTCTGACCCTCAGCCTCGAAG